>JAUWTR010000211.1 GCA_030614645.1 Candidatus Aminicenantota bacterium | reverse complement strand
TTAAATACTATGAAAAAGTCATTTGCTGAATCTCCTCTTTATTATATGTTGCCAGAACCTTTAGATCCAGGGTCCAAAATCAAGCTTAATCTCAACTTCAAAAACACATTTGAATCCTCAGAGAATAACTCTGAATTTGGCAGTAATCAATGGTATCCCCGTCTCTATTGGGACAGCCTTCAGACACATGATTCCTTCTCTGTTAAGCTGGAAATCCCAGAAGGCTATGCCCTGGCCATCAGCGGCAGGTTAAACAAAAATACTGGACGCTATACAATCGATAAAGCAAAATCATTTGGCATATACCTGGGAAAAGATCAAAATACCGAATCCAGTGAAATTGATGACATTCTTATTACTACTTTATTTTCAGATAAAGGAGTCAAAGCAGCAAAAGTTTGTTTAGAAACAGCTGTAGACTGTATTAAATTTTATAAAGACTGGCTGGGATTTTATCCTTATAAATTTCTGTATATCATCCCTGGCGGAAGAGGACGTTGGGGAGGTTATCCTTTTTCTACAGGTATAGTTGTTATCCATGGAGAAGAAACCTATAAAGAGGGTGAGCCGCTTACTCACTGGCAGAGGATAACAGCCCATGAGATAGGTCATCAATACTGGGGAGAATGGGTTCTTGACCCTGACAGCCCAGCTTGGGTCTGGATAGGAATGGGAATCTTCGCAGATACAGAATACATACTTACCCGTAAAATCGATCCTCAGCGCCGCCAGGGCTGGATGAGCAATTACGTTAAAGGAATCTCCAATTATTACGACACAACAGTAGACATCCCCCCTGCAAGCCTTGCAAAAATCAAATATGACCACAATAACACTGTTATCCACAGCAAGGGCTTCAGCATTATAAGCGCCTTAGATTCTGTCCTAGGACGAGAGATTTTTGAGAAGATCTATAGAAAATGCTTAGAGACTTACGGCAGTAAACGCTTAGGATGGAAGGAGCTGCAAAGATTCTACGAAAAAGAAAGCGGCCTTAACTTGAGTTGGTTCTTTGAGCAATGGGTCCGCTCAAACAAATACCTCTGTTATCAAATAGAGTCTCAGGAATGCAAACCAGAAGGCTATGGATACCTGTCAACTATCAAAGTGAAACGGTACGGTTCGATGATGGTGCCTGTACCGGTCAAGGCGGTCTTTATAGATGGTTCGGAGCAAACAAAACAGACTGACCGCAACCTGGAAACAAGTACTCTGGCCTTTACAAGCAAAACCAGGTTGAAGGAAGCAGTCCTTAATCCTGAGCACAAACTTGCTATGCTGGATAAGCCTCTTTCAGAAATATCCGAAGAGGCAGCAGAAATGCTATCCCTGGGATGGAATTATGAAGACAGCCTAAATATTTATGAAAAGTTAAAAGAAGAAAACATTACAAACAGCAACATTTTGTACCGCTTAGGTATGGGATTGTATGAGTATGATCACTACCCGGAAGCCTTTAATTGTTTCCAGGAAATTTCTACACTTCAGCTAGATAAAGTAACAAAATTCGCATCATTTGCCTGGCAAGGGTTGCTTAAAGACCTTCTGGGAGATAGAAAAGAAGCTCTCAAATATTACCAGGAGGCACGTGTGCATGATACCGGGGAATCAATGGGACACAGCTCGCTGGGAATAAATATGAACCGGCAATGGGTCGAGGAAAGGCTGAAGACACCCTTTTCCCCGGAAACTTTGATAAAAATCCCTTCACAACCTACTTTTGAACAGCTAATTAAGATAGTAGAGGACCTCAACTGGAAACGGGAAGGCAAAACACCCCTCTTAATCTATAAAAAGGCAAAAAATCAAAATATCGATAAAAGAAGTTTCTGGTTTAAATTGGGATTGGTGTTATTCGATAGTGGGTATTATCCTGAATCATTTACTGCCATGGAAAAAGTCACGGTTATAGAAACCTCAAAGCTATATAAATTCACTGCTTTTACCTGGTTAGGACACCTTAAGGACCTTCTGGGAGATAGAGAAGAAGCTTTGAAGTATTATAAATTAGCTTTGCAGTATGATACCGGGGATACAATGCTTCATAGTCAGTTCGGGATGAGAATCAACCGCAAATGGATCGAGAAAAGACAAAAAATACCCTTTTCCTGGAAGAAAAAATAATATGGGGGACATCATACTTAATTAATTTCGAAGTCACTCATATAATTCAGAATTAAGTATGATGTCCCCATATCTTTTTATTGCTTACCTTAATATTTCGACTTCTTCTATAGTCTTAGGAACAGGTTTGCCCAGGAGTTTGTATCCCTCGGAAGTAATAAGAAAGTCTTCTTCATTCCGCAGTCCTCCAAAATCTTTATAGGTTTCAACTTTGCCATAATTAATAAACTGGGTTAATTTTTTTTCAGCTTTCCACATATCAATAAGTTCGGGAATGAAGTAAATCCCCGGCTCTATGGTAAACACATATCCGGGTTCAAGTTCTCGAGCAAGTCGAAGTGATTTTAATCCGAACTGGGTGCTTTTGTTTTCACCATCATATCCTACATATACTTCCCCCAGATTTTCCATATCATGCACATCAAGGCCCATCATGTGCCCTGTCCCGCATGGAAAAAACAAAGCATGGGCTCCGGCCGCAACAGCTTCGTCTACATCCCCGCGCATAAATCCCATATCTTTCATTCCAGAGGCGATGGTCTTGCAGGCCAGAAGGTGAATATCTTTAAATTTTACACCTGGTTTAAGAGCAGCCACTGCCGCTTCATGCGCAGCCAAAGCTATATTATAAATTTCTTTTTGCCGGCTGGAGAACTTTTTCCCAACCGGAAATGTGCTGGAAAGGTCACCTGCATACCCCATAGCAGTCTCAGCTCCTGCATCAAGCAGGAACATATCACCCTCTTTGAGAGTATTACCATGATAATGATTATGCAGGGTTTCCCCATGTATAGTGGCAATGACAGGAAAGGATATCTTCCCGCCGGAGGCAAGAGCGATCTGCTCTACTACTGCGGCAACTTCGGCTTCGATCATTCCAGGCCTGACGATCTTCATGGCTGCTATATGCATATCAGCCGAAGTATTGACAGCATTTTTGATCTCCGCAACCTCTTCTTCTGATTTTATATTCCTCTGAGCGACTACAGCTTTTATAAATTCGACGGAAACCGAGCCAGCTGTTTCCTCAGGATGTATGCCTAACAGGTTAAAATATTTTAAAGAATGCTCCGCTCGGTAGGGAGGGAGAAAATGGATTTTCCCTTGTTTCTTTTTTACTTTCTCTATATATTCTTTCAGCTTAGCCGCTGGGGCTGTCTCTTTAATCCCATTCATCCGGCTTTTTTCCTGGAGTGTCGGCTGGGTTCCCATCCAGACAATATCCTCAATAGTAAGTTCATTCCCAAAAATTATTTCCCTATCTTCATCTAGATCTATGATCGCATTCAATCCGGCAAAGTTTAAGCCGAAATAATAGAGGAAGGTGCTGTCCTGCCTAAAGTGGAAAGGATTGTCCGTATAATTCATGGGGCTATCCTCATTGCCCAGAAAAAGCAATATTCCTGAACCCAACTCTTTTTTTAGACGATCCCTTCGTTTTACATAGGTTGTAGTATTAAACATGAAATATCTCCTTTATTATTTTTCATTCCTACTTTACCAAAATAACCATTTGATTGCGAATATAAGAATTACAGGATGGAATAAATTACATAGACAATCGTCTTTTTATATAAAGAAACGTTATAATAAAAAACATGTCAATGCATTGGAATGATAAAAAGAAGAAAACTATTGAGGACTTAATGACCTATAAAGAAAAAGTTTTTTTCATCTGCCTAGGATATACAAAAAATCCCTGTGATGCAGATGATTTAACTCAGGATATATATCTGAAAGCATTGAAGAAATTAGACAGTTTAAAGGACAAAAATCTTGCCAAAGTCTGGATATTGCGGATATGTAGAAACACATGCCTTGATTATTTAAAGAAAATGCGCTTAAGACGGTTATTTTCGTTGGAAACAAAGGAAGATATAATCATAGAGCAAACTCCGGAATCACAAATTATTACCCATCAGCAGATTCAAAAAATTAAAGCATCTATCCAACAGCTACCTAAAAAATTGAAAGAAACGCTTATTTTGAGAGAATATGGAGATCTTTCTTACCAGGAAATCTCACAAACCTTGGGAATTAAAGCAGGAACAGTTATGTCTCGTCTGAACCGAGCACGACAGGCCCTATCAAATATTGTCAAGGGGAACCATCATGACTGAAAATAAAAGAAAAGACTTTCGCGATATCAAAAATCTTATAAAAAAAGAGAAACAGAATGCTCTGGTTTTTTTTAAGCGGACGGATTTTGCCAC
>JAUWTR010000331.1 GCA_030614645.1 Candidatus Aminicenantota bacterium | reverse complement strand
AGAATAAGATAGGCCCAGCCGGCCGTAAGCTCCTTGTTATCTATTTCCATTTCCGATGCTTGCAGGAAAAACTTCTCCAGGAATTTTTGAGCGTTCTTATATTTTTTCTTTTCATACTGCAGCTGACCCATTAAATAGTATGCATGTGCTTCTTTCGGATTATTTTTAACCAGTTTCTTAAGAACTTTCAGGGCTTGTTCACTATTGTTGCTATCCTGATAAGAATTAAAGAGCTGATAATAGGCGACACTATTATTGGGTTTGGATTTAATTGCCTTTTCAAGCTCTGAGATTGAAATAACTTTAACTTCCGGTTCAGTATATCCTGCAAACTTTAAATCAATTAGAATATATTCCAAATCCAATGCAAAATGTTCCTCAAGAGCCAGGTTTTCAAATCCTCCCTCACCTAACAGTGCTTCTGCTTGTTCAAGATTCAATCTACATTCTTCCTTGTTTTTTAGGGAATAATAAGATAGTCCCAGCAGAGTATAAGCCTTACCTGCCAGATTTTTATCACTATAAAGGCCAAATACTGCAATTTTCAGTTTATCTACAGCATCTAAATAGCGCCCCTCATACATCAACTTCTCCGCTTTTTTCACAAGGTCTCTGTAGAAAATATCGATATCCTGACCTTTAAGGGCTGCAGTGTTTGATAAAATCAAAAGAAAAGCGATTATCAAAATTACTTTTTTTTGAATCAAGTTATATCCCAGCATTTGCTTTTATATTATCTTAAAAATATCAATTTATAAATGTTTATTTAAATATTTTTCGAATCCTCATTTCAGAAAAGATAAAATCACTTTAGCTACTGCAGTGTTATCGAGGTATTTTCCCCTGACCTGGTCAAATTTATCTGCGTATTTATTAAACCGTTTGCTGCCTAAGCCTTTAGCATAAAATGGAATCAGCAAATTGGTATGCTCATCGGAATACCATACCATGCCCGGGACATTTCCCTTTCCGTTATTGATCAGAGGTTTCCAGACTTGCCGGATATCCAAGCTGGCTGAAGGTTTTTTACTCCCGGAATCAGGGCCGCAAAGATACCCTGCCTCATGATCTGCAGTAACGATCATCAGAGTCTCCTTCCAGCTGCTCTGCTTATTCACCCAGTCAACAACCGCTTCAACAGTATAATTAAAATCGATCTGCTCTTCTATCATCCGTCCTGATTGATTATCATGAGCAGCCCAATCTACTGCTCCTCCTTCGATCATTAAAACAAAACCCTCAGGGTTTTCATCCAGGACATTTATTGCACCCAACGCCATCTCTTTTAAATTTGGAACATTCTCAATAAACAGCACCTCAAAAGGAGCTTTATTTTCTTCACCTGACCTTTCCTGCTGTAAAGTATGATACACTTGGGGAACACCTAATACCCGGGATGGAGTTTCCCCAGTCATCAATGCCTGAAACTCCACCCGGCTCTGGATAAGAGTCCAGGGATCAGCATCACCATCGTTATCAGCATCACAACCAATAGTGCCGTCTCCTAACATCCGCCATATTTCCTGACCGCCGATGTATTTGAAGCTGGAATTTAAAGTCAGTTTCCCTGTTTTATCAAAATATGGATGCCCGCATCCCATGATCACATCCACTGGGCTGGCAAGAAGCATTTCCTGGGCGATCTCTTTATAATTACTGCGCTCTTCATTATGAGCTACAAAACAAGCAGGGGTGGCATCGGAAAATTGAACACTTGTCACAACTCCGGTAGACCTCCCTTTCTTTTCAGCAAGGTCGAATATCGTGGTCAGTCTGACTTTACTACTGTTAACGCTAATAGCGCCCTTATAGGTTTTAACTCCAGTCGCCAAAGCTGTAGAAGAGGCTGCAGAGTCAGTTGGGCCTTTTAATACATAATCAAACGATCTCCAGGCTGAGGCGGGGTCATATTGATTTCCTGTAGCGGACCATGTAGTCATAGCAAATCTAATTGGAAATTTTTCATAGACCTGGGAGCCTGTTTTTCCATATTGATACATAGAAGCTGCATCTACATGATTAAACCCGCAGCCATCTGATATAAAAATAATGATATTCTTTGGTACACAACTTTTTCTTGAACATACAGAGTGGAGGAATAAAATGGAAACAATGACCAAACATGTACTTAAAAATCTTAAAAGATTCCTCATGAGCTGTTATACTGCCATATAGTAAATGCAAAATCAACACAGGAGTTCCCTCTCCCTCGACTTTTATACCCGGATAAGGTATCCTTGGCAGCTTGGCTGATATGGATATTCCGGTAGAATTTATCAATATAATAATCGCATTTTTTATCACCACTATTGGGGCAACCCTTCAGGGCTCTATCGGATTCGGCCTGGGCCTTATCGGAGTTCCCCTGCTGGTTCTACTTGACCCTGTATTTGTCCCCGGCCCTTTGCTGCTGGCAGCACTCTGTCTTACCCTGCTTATCGCTTTACGGGAACATCACGCAGTCAAGGCCCAGGAACTTAAATGGGCTATTACCGGCAGGATCGCAGGTACTGTGATCGGCGCCGGGATACTGACTATTGTACCCAGGGAGGAGATCTCGCTTCTTTTTGGCAGCATGGTACTACTGGCTATCGCAATAACTCTTTCCGGATTCAATCTTCCCCTGAAGCCGGCTAACCTGTTCGGGGCCGGTACATTCTCCGGTCTTATGGGGACGACTTCTGCTATAGGAGGTGCTCCTATGGCTCTTGTTTACCAGCGCCAGAAAGGTGCAAAAATACGAGGAACATTGTCAAGCATCTTTGTTGCCGGAACGATCATTTCTATAACTTCCCTAGCAATAATCGGCAGATTCGGTCAAACAGAGCTTAAAGCTGCGCTGGTGCTTATTCCAGGAATGATCCTGGGATTTTTTTTCTCAAAACACACCAGCAAGATCCTTGACCGGGGCTTCATCCGCCCGGCCGTGATCATAGCTTCCGCTATTTCCGGGATCGTGGTAATACTTCAGAATGTCCTTTGAAACCAGGAGGCAGTCGGTAGTTAGCAGGAAAACCTTTATCTGTAAATATTTTTTACATGTGTAAACTTTTTAAATCTTAATACCTTTTTATTGATTATATATCCCCTTTATTTTCTATGGTTT
>JAUWTR010000252.1 GCA_030614645.1 Candidatus Aminicenantota bacterium | reverse complement strand
CTCTGTATAGGTAAACGTTTTAGATGAGGGGGAAACCGTCATCCCAGAAATATCATCACTAAGATTATTTATTGTTATCTGACTTGTATTACCATTACTGCAGGAACTGCAGGTTACTTTGAGCTTGACTATGGCTATACTCCCGCTGCTGCCGATTGATATGGGATTAGCTGCAAGTCGAGCACCACCAATAATTATAGTTCCACCAGTATCATTACCGCCTATATACCCCCAGCTCCCAGTCAAAGTGCCTGAACTGACACTTTGAAATGCAAACATAGTGGTGTCAAAATGCATTTCTAGGCCAAAGGTGCTTATCTGTGAGGTGTTTCCCGTGATAGAGATGGGAATAGATACAGTAGTTTCTGTACTCCCTGAAGAAGGGCTTATAGAAATTTCTATTTTATTATCAGTTGGAACACTGCTTGCAGTAATAGTAATAGCAACATTAACAGTCTGAGGGCTGTTGGATGCTTCAGGGTCAGTAACAGTGATAGTTGCTGAGTAAGAGCCTACACTCAGTCCGCTTATATTTGCTGAAATAGTATGTTTTCTTGCTGCTGCTTCAGTTTGGCCGGTGTTAGGGCTTACAGACAGCCAGTTTGTATCCCAATCTATTGAATAATTAAGGGTGCTTTCACCGCTGTTGCTTACATACATATCAGCTGGGGATGGATTTGAGTCTCCCTGGGAGGCTTGAAATGTGATGTTTTTAGGGCTGATTGCGATTTCAGGGGTAGAATTTTCACTTATTGTAAGATTGACTTTTACTTTTTGAGGACTATTAGTAGCATCAGGGTCAGAGACGAGGATATTCCCGTTATAAGTTCCGGTAGCCAAGCCGGCAATTTGCACTGAGACGCTGACTTTTTTCTGCTGGTCCTTTGAAGTGCCGCTGGAGGGATTTACTGAGATCCAGGATGCATCGGGTTTGACTGAAAATTGCAAGGTATCGCTTCCGGTGTTTAGTATAGAGATTTCTTTTTGGGCAGGATCTGCCCCTCCTGATTGGGCATTGAAACTAAGATTAGTAGGGGTAACCTGAATTTCAGGATGCGCTTCCCCAGCCTCAGATATGGTCAAGCTGATGTTGACCTCCTGAGGATTATTAATAGCATTAGGGTCAGAGACGAGGATATTCCCATTATAAGTTCCGGTAGCCATGCCTGCAGTTTGTACTGAGACTCTGACTTTTTTTTGTTGGCCCGTTGATGTGCCGCTGGAGGGATTTACTGAGATCCAGGATGCATCGGGTTCGACTGTAAATTGCAAAGTGCCGCTTCCGGTGTTTAGTATAGAGATTTTTTTTTGGGCAGGATCTGCCCCTCCTGATTGGGCATGGAAACTAAGATTAGTAGGGGTTACCTGAATTTCAGGGGGCGATTCCCCAGACAAAGTCAATCTGACATTTACTTTTTGAGGGCTGTTGTATGCTCCAGAGCTTGATACTGTAATAACTGCAGTATAAGCTTCTTCTTTAGGTGTGAGGCTGTTTTTATTAACTGAAACTGTGTGTTCTTTTATCTGGCCTGTGGATGTGCTGCTTGTTTCTGAGACAGTTAACCAGTCAGCATCATCGGATATAGAGTAGTTTAGAGTTCCCTGTCCGGTGTTTTTTAGTTTAAAGATTTGAGCTAGGGGATTTGGCCCGGTCTCAGAGGCGACAAATGACATATTAAATACATCCAACCATATCACAGGTTTGGTCATGTCTGGGATAGATGGTGTTGTGGGATTTTTATTACAGTTAAAAGAGAGGGCTATTATAAGTAACAAGATGGAAAAAACGAACAATTTTTCATATTTACTGCACATTTAACTTCCTTATTTAAAAAATATTTGATAATCGAATCGATTTATAATGCTGAATAGTAAGATGTAGTTTAACCATTCTAAATATTTAGTCGGTCTTTATGTAAATGTGTAAGGTGGATATTTTATAATCTATATCACCCCTAATGGTGAAGGAAATTGCTCTTATTGTTTATTTAAGGAATTTTCCTCTTGGAAAGTACCAAAATAATTGATCTGAGAATAGTTAGGGATTATCTAATTGTCAGTGGAATTGCTATTTAAAATAGTACTCAATTCGTTCCAAGCATAATCAGTAAGGCTAATAAATTCTAGGCCAACGTCATAAAGTGCATCAATATCTGGAGGAAGTTCTTTTATCCAGACAACCCGGACATTTGCGGTAATGCTTTGTTTGCTAGGAAGGAAAATTTCGATTTCGAATCGATTATTTTTCTCAAGAAGTTCATCACTGAAAATCCGTATCCCAGCAAGACTAATGTTGGAAATCTGCCTTTTTCTGCTGAATATTCTCGGGTTGCGGTAATAGACTGGAGCATCAATGCGATAAAAGCGACGTCTTTCATCTTTGTTTTTATCTGATGCCTTCATAATGACTAACATTAATTTATACAAAAAGTTTATATTTGTCAATGAAGGAAAATATATCTGATGAATGATTCCACATAATTGTATGGAATCTAACCTTTCTTTTTAATTTTCTTTTCATATTAGGCTTCCTTTAGGGAAAATGTGCAGATTAAATTATTATTCCCTTTATTGCGCTAATTTCCGTTTTTGAATTTTGCCCGACTTATTTTTTGGCAATGAATTTAAATACTCGATATATTTGGGAACTTTGTAGGGTGCTAGGCGTTTTTTTAAAAAATCTTTCAGGATTTTAGTCTGTTCCGCCCCTTTTATTCCTTTTTTCAATACCACAAAAGCTTTTATTTCTTCGCCCATAACATCGTCTTTGACTCCGATCACAGCTGCTTCTGCTATAGAGTCATGTTCGTAGAGTGCATATTCGATCTCTTTGGAACTTACCCTGTTTCCTCCCGCTTTTATCATATTTTTTATTCGCCCTACTACATAGAGAAAACCCTCTTCATCCATGACTCCGATGTCTCCTGTGAAATACAGACTGTTTCTCAGTACTTTTTTAGTTTCTTGGGGACGGTTCCAGTATCCGCTCATGATATTTTCTCCCTGTGCTACAAGTTCTCCCTCTTTTCCGGGCTGCAGGCGATTGCCATCTTTATCGGCAGTAAAAAGCTCTACACCAGGGATTGCTTTTCCTATTGATCCCCATTTACGAGGCAAATCTTCAGGTTCGAGATAAGAGAGCCGGGCAGAAGCTTCGGTTGCCCCATACATAATATAAAGTAGTGCCGGAGAAAAGACTTTTGCGACTTCTTTCTGAATCGCTGGAGCCATTGCTCCGCCGGCTTGAGTGATGTAACGTAAGTGTTTTAAGTTTAAGTTTCTCACATTGCTGCGGTTTAATAATATACCGAATGTTGAAGGGACTCCAGCGAATCCAGTTGCTTTCTGTTCCAGCATGGTTTTTAATACTACATTAGGATACAAAAACCGGTTGTCAATGACGGCTGACCCCCCTACACAGAAATGGGTATTCAACAGAGATTTGCCATAGATATAGTAGAAGGGAAGAACAACCATTATTCTATCATTTTTTGTCAGGTGGAGATATTCAATGATAGAGGCAGTATTGGCGGCGATGTTAGAGTGGGATAATGTTACTCCCAAAGGGCTGGATGTTGTGCCCGATGTGTAGACAATAGAGGCATTATTTGAATCGGCAATGTTCACAGCTGGATTGGTTTCTGGAAAAGAAGTGAAGGCTTTAGGCAAGAAAGAGAGCATATGGCCTGTCTTTTTTAGCTTAACACTTTTTCTGCCTCCCCAAATTAAAAGATGTTTAATGACTCTTTTTTGTTCAAACAAGGCTATGGTTTTGATAAGACGTTTTTTATCAGTAATCAGTTCTTTTATCCCGCAGTCCT
>JAUWTR010000318.1 GCA_030614645.1 Candidatus Aminicenantota bacterium | reverse complement strand
TGACCGGCTGCGGATATGGGTGGACAAAACACGCATCCTGCCTGATAAGATAGAATGCATGACCGAAGCTTACATGCTGATAAAGACGATTTATTTTAAGGAGGTCAAGGATTTTGGCGGGGGCATTATCCGGCCTTCAGTAATGGAAACAGACAGTCCCCTGCATGAGGGTTATAAATCGATCATGATATTCGCGGGGATCAAAAAGAGGGAATTTAAAGATGAGGTCTTTACTATGACCTTTATGCCAAATATGGAAACATTACGAAAGTGAAATGTCTCAGGATCTTCCTGCTGGTATGCTGTCTTTTCCTGCGGACAGGTTATGCCCAGGAAGAATACTCTTTTGACCTTTCAGAGATAGAAAAGAAGGCTTTTCAGTTCGGCGGATACTTGGAGGCAAGGCCGGTCTTTTCTTTGCTAGACCAGGATTCTAATTTTTATCTACTTAGGTTTTATGACAGCTCAGTAAGCAAGACTTCTTCGGAATATAATTTTAAAGCCCTGCTGGATTTAAGCTTTGAGAAAGGCATAGCAAAAGCCCAGATGCGTCTTAATACGGACCTGAGCTATTTTGATACGGATTGGTCCCATAAGACCATCCTTTATGAAGGATATCTTTCGCTAAGACCTTCCCTGCACTTTCAGATAGGTATTGGGAAAAAACGCCTGAAGTGGGGGAAAGGTTATGCTTGGAATCCGGTCGCATTTATTGACAATCCTAAAAACCCCTATGACCCTGACCTTGCTTTAGAAGGCTTTACAGTGTTTTCTGCCGACTATATAAAAAGTTTTTCGGGTAAGCTGAAAACACTGACTGTTACTGCGGTCCTGCTCCCGATTTTTGAGCATATAAACAGTAAGGCAGGCAGTTTAAACACTCTGAATTTCGGAGGAAAGTTTTACTTTTTGTTATTTGATACGGATATTGACCTTATGTTTCTTTCCGGCCCTGGAGTTTCGTCCCGCTATGGGATTGATTTTTCCCGTAATATTGCCTCTAATTTTGAGATTCACGGAGAATGGGCTTATATAAATAGTTATCCCAAAAGAATCCTTGATGAAGCAGGGATTTCCTATGATGAAGAGAAAGCCGGCAGCAGTTATCTTCTGGGAATCCGCTTTCTCACTAAAACCAATACCACTTTTTTTCTGGAATATTATCGGAATGGAAAAGGCTATACCCGGGGGGAAATGGAAAATTATTACGGGGCAATTGAGAGGGCTTATGAAATGTTTCTGGAAACAGGATATGAAAACGACCTGCGCCTGGCCTCTTCTTTATCTGAATACCGCACATTTACTCCAGCAAGAAACTACCTCTATCTGCGCATCAGCCAGAAAGAACCGTTTAATATACTTTATTTTACTCCTTCTATTACCAGTATCTGCAACCTAAAAGACAGAAGTTTTTCCCTTGCCCCGGAGCTGCTCTATTCTCCGATTACTGACCTTGAACTGCGGGCCAGAGCAATGTTTCTATTAGGAAAAAAAGGCACGGAATTTAGGGAAAAACAGAACGATTTCCGGCTGGAACTGCGCTTCCGGTATTACTTCTAATTTAAATAAAAAATAGGGGACAGGTTGTATTAGAGAAATAATTTTCCCAGAGTAACCAATCCAAGTATTAGAGTAGCAATTCCTACAATCAACTTGAGATGTGTATTCTTAAATCTATTGACTGTATAAGCCGCAAAAGGAACGGAAAGAATGGCTCCTAAAATTAATGAAGGGGCAATATCCCATTCGATTGTGTGATTTGTAATGATCAAATAAGCGATAACTCCTACAAAACACGTCAAACCTTCAGAAAAAGAAGTAATCCCTATGGCATTTTTAGACTTCACTCCAGATAGTATTTGACCGCTGGTAACTAAAGGGCCATAACCTCCTCCGCTTATTCCCTTGTTAAATGCTGCCAACATCCCAAGAGAAGAGATTTTAAACCATGAGAATTTAAATGTGCGGTTTAAGTTTATCAAGATCAGAAGCCCCATGCTGAATACAAGCACTCCGATATAAAGCTTCACATAAAATTTTGGCAAATTCATTGCAACAAAAACAGCAGCAATAGTTGCAAATATGCTGCAGCCAGCCAGAACAAATACTGTCTTAGAGTCATCTGTCCCGATCTTAAAGTCAGCATTTTTTAAGCGGTGATGAAAAAAAGCTGAACTCAATCCTGAAATCAACTCAGATAATAAAACAGCAGGAACAATTTGAAGGGGACTATATCCCCAGATCAATAAAAGAGGTGTAAGGGTGGTTCCAAATCCCATGCCCAGAGATGAATCAACATACTCACAAATAAATGCAAGGATTATTATTGCAAGGGAAAATTCAAATAAATGCATGATTCCTTCTTACTTGAAATAGTTTTTTCTTCTGCTTTGATGTTTAGCTGTTCTCTTTTTCCTTTTTTGCATTAAAGCTTTATTTTTATTGCCTAGTCTCTCAATATTTGCTCTTCAAGCTCTTGCTTTTCGAAATTAAATAGCTTAATTGACTGCCAGCTTAAATAGTCATAGATTAAGAAATTTAAGACAGTATTAAAAAGATCTTTTTTCAATTTATTCAAGTGCATATCCTCCCCCCTATGATTCCAATTGCCCTTCCTTTATTCTCATTCCAGATTATATCTAAGGGGTCAAACATAAAATAAACTCCAATAGCACTCTTGTTGTAGTATAATTGTAGCCCTATTATATTATATTGTCAATATATTTTTTTATTTTGACATTTAAAATTAAAAGAGGACTATTTTATAAGGATTTAAGTATAGACGTGGACTCAGCTTGTAATTGGAATAATAGTATGAAGTTTAAGATCTCTGGAGTCCCAATAAGAGCAAGAGTTCATTTACATATTGTTCCTAATAGAGATAGCGGAGTTGGTGAAATTAGATTAAGGTATAAAGATGAATTAGTCAGTGTGCAAAATCTTAAGGGGGAGCTTGCCTAGGAAGGACAGCTTAAAAATATCCCAGATTTTTTAGCCTTTGTTGGATGGCTTCTATTTCCTCTGCAGAAAGATCTTTCTTGCCTTTGCTTTTTGCAGACATGAGGTCCCTTAATATATATACTACAAACTCATTGACACTGCTGAATCCACTTTCTTGGATTACAGTCTTGAGTCTCTCATAAAGGGGTCTGGGAAT
>JAUWTR010000268.1 GCA_030614645.1 Candidatus Aminicenantota bacterium | reverse complement strand
TTAACCTGGACTATTCATAAAAAATGTAGTTGTGAATAATCCAGATTAACCTGAATTATTTTTCCTGATATTCATTCAACTTTTTCAAGCTTCCATCATTTTTAATAAGTTTAGGTACAAGCAGCAATGGAGTCCTATTCTGAGAAAATAAATTATTCAGTTCCTTTACTGAATCACTTAAGAAATTGTTAATAGATGCGATTGCAGTTTCGAATTCTTTCTTTAATTCATTAAGATAAATCACTTGAGCCCTCGTCGGAATAGAATTTACTCTATCGATATTACGGAAAAGGCTGCGAATCCTTCCCAAAAGCCGCGGCCCCTCGCTCCAAAACGGCTTTCCTTCAGGGCGAATAAGGATATCCCGGAGGCCGGATATTTTTTTTAAGTTACTTTCTATAGCATTTCTTACTTCCTCCGGAAATTCGACTGCTGAGTTTTCAAGAGTTTTTTTCCGTTCTTTAAGCTGGGCTTCAAGAGTATCCAGGGCACTAACTCCTCGGTTCAAGGTGGACTGCCAGTCCCTCAGTTTATAAGTATATTCAAGCTGCATCGCAATATCTTCTGGAGCAGTTTCAACGGTCGGATCCATCCTTACTCTCAGTGGCTTTTCTAACGATCTTTCTCCAATAGAAATACGGATTGAATATGTACCTGGTATAGCCTGGGGTCCCTGAGGACCGCCAAAGAAAAAATCTTCCTCTTCCTCATCTTTTTTACTACTCCATGGCCCCTCGTAACGCAAATCCCAGGATGTACGGTTAAGACCAGCTTCACTTGGTATTTCATCAATAGTACGGATGACTTCTCCGGATTTATTCATAATCTCCAGTTTTACTTTAGAATTTTTTTCTGGCTTCTGTTTGAGATAATAAGTTATTAAAGCACCATAATCAGGATTTTCTCCGCGGAAAGCCCGGTCCCCAATTCCGTATCTTGTAGGTTTCGAAACGTAGCGCAAAGCTGGCCTTATTTTAAAAATATAATCTTCCTGCTTTAATAATTCAGGAGAGATCTCCTGTAAAAAAGAAATACTATCAAGAATCCAGATGCCTCTTCCGTGAGTCCCCAGTATAAGGTCATTATCTCTCGGATGGACAAGAATATCATGTACTGCTACTACCGGCAGGTTACTCAAATTAAGTTTTACCCATTTATCTCCCCTGGAAAAGGAGACAAAAATCCCTAATTCAGTACCGGCATAAATAATCCGGGAATTTTTAGGGTCTTCCCTTAGCACCCACACATATGCATTTTCCGGAAGGTCACCTGTTATATTGATCCAGGTCCTGCCAAAGTCCGCAGTTCTAAATACATAAGGTTTAAAATCATCTAACATATGGCGGTCAAAAGAAATATAAGCCATTCCCACCGAAGTATGGGATGGTTCAACATGGGATACAGGTGAATCAGAAGGAAGGTCCGGAATACTGTTAACTACACTTTTCCAGACTCCCCCCCCGTCCATAGAAACATGAAGCTTTCCATCATCAGTTCCGGCCCATAAAACTCCCGGCTGGGCTGGGGATTCAGCCAGGCTTATTATGGCACAATGGTACTCAGCTGTAGTATTTTCCGGCCATGGGGGTCCGCCGGCCACTTTTTGTTTTTCCGGATCGTTGGTAGTCAAATCCTTACTGATAATTTCCCAGGTGTCTCCAAAATTAGTGGATTTAAATACAACATTTGCTCCTATATAGACTGTATTTTCGTCATGCGGAGAAAGAATAATTGGAGTATTCCAGTTAAACCTGTATTTTAAGGTAAAAACTGGCGCTCCATCCGCTCTCCGCGGCTGAGGGCTGATATCCTGCTGTTCTCGTGTTCTCATATTTGTTCTGACGATCCCGCCTGCTTGCGACTCACTGATAAACAACTCATGGTCATCCGGATGGACAATAATATGAAATCCATCCCCAAAACTAATCATACGCCAATCCTCATTCATAATCCCGTAAGGTTCTCGACTTGTGCTGGGACCATACCAGGTACCATTATCCTGAAGGCCACCCCCTACATAATAAAAAGGCTCTCTATTATCCGCATAGATCTGATAAAATTGGCATATAGGAAAATTATTCACATAATCCCAGGTCTTTCCTCTGTCATATGATACACAGATGCCTCCATCTTGCCCTTGCCAGATTCGTTTTGGATTTAAAGGGTCGATCCAGAGAGAATGATAGTCGACATGAGTAGAAGAAGAAATACGTTTAAATTTCTCTCCTCCATCTATAGAGAGATAAAGACCAGAAGATAAAGCATATACCCGGTTTTCATCTTTCGGGTCGATTCTCAAGTCAGTGTAATAAAAACCCCTTGAAACGATTTCAACATTTTTTGAAACCACCTGAAAAGACTCACCTTCATCATAAGATTTATAGAGAGTCCCATTTTTTGCTTCCGTCATAACATAGACAATATCCGGATTGCTGGGAGCAACCTTGACGCCCATACGTCCGACAAGCTTAGGCAGGCCATTAGAAAGTTTAATCCAGGTCGATCCACTATCAACAGATTTATATAAACCCCCTTCTGTGTCCCCGCTGGTAAATGTCCAGGGCTTCCGCTCAAAACGCCACATGGCTGCATATACAATATTGGGGTTTTGAGGATTTATATCCATATCTGCAACTCCATGGCGGTCATCAATATAGAGAATCCTCTGCCAATTTTTTCCTCCATCCGAACTCATATAGACACCCCGGGCCGGATTAGATCCGTAAGCATGCCCCAGAGCTCCGACATAAATGACTTTGGGATTCTTGGGATTTATGACAATTCGGGAAATATGTCTGGTATCCTTAAGCCCCAGGTTAATCCATGTCTTGCCCCCATCGGTTGATTTATAAATCCCATTTCCAAAAGACACACTGTTACGGACATTGGACTCTCCAGTTCCGGCATAGATAACATCCGGATTACCAGGTTCTAAGGCTATATCCCCGATAGAAGCAACAGATTGTTTATCAAAAATCGGCGTCCATGTTATGCCGTTATTAGTTGTTTTCCAGATTCCGCCACTAGCTGAGCCGACATAAACAATATTGGGTTTTCCCGGAACTCCTTCAACATCACTAACCCTGCCCATCATATTTGCCGGACCGATATTCCTCCATAAGAGATGTTTGAATAAATCTGAAGATATTTCAGGACCTTGGGAATCTCTTTGTTTTGTTAGCAACTCTGAATATATTGGCTGAATCCCAAGAGCTAAAAAAATACGACCGCCAGGCAAATTGCTGTTAACCGGCGTATATCCATATTCTCCTCCCATTCTCAATAAACATATTATCTTTTTTTGGTTAGAAAATAACAGGATAATATAGAAAGCTAAAAAGTTCAAACAAAAATAGAAACTGGAGTTCCCCCATTTTTTCTAAGCTTCAGAGCTTTAAGCAAGAATCAGGTTAGTTGATACAAAAACACGCGAATTTTCCCCAGCGTGAAAAATCCGCTCGGATACAGTCTTCGCTCTCTTCTCCTTAAAGGAGAAGAACCATGCCCGCTCATCCTTGCTCACGGTTTTCTTTATCAATCTAACCTGATTCTTGCTTATTGCTTAGAAGCTTAGAAAAAATGGGGAAACTCCAGCTTTTTTTATTAT
>JAUWTR010000048.1 GCA_030614645.1 Candidatus Aminicenantota bacterium | reverse complement strand
GATTTTAAAAAAAAATCTTTACAAACAATTGAATGGATTATAAATTCTGGGATCCGTTACCAATATCCCAAAAATAACATCAATGCTTTTTACGAGTCATATAATACACACAATAAGAGATATTCCTTTCTTTACTGCGAGGTCACCGGATATGCAATAAATTTTCTGCTCAATTTCCATCAGAGAGAAAAGAATAATAAATATCTAGAACTCGCACAAAGAGCAGGAGATTTCCTTGTTCGCTATCAGTGCAAACAAGGAAAAGCAGCAGGGGCCATACCCTGGACTGTAGAAAAAGGGAGGGAACATCACCACTACTATTCCTTTGACACTGCTATGTGTCTAATAGGACTTATCGATCTCTATAACACTACAAAAGAACAAAAATATTTCGTTTCGGCTGTTCTGGCAGCAGATTGGTTGATCAACTTTGCCCAAAACAAAAACGGCTCATTTAAGGCACTTTTTGATTCACATCAAAATGTATTTGACAATAAATTATTAGAAAACGCCTGGTCCGGGGACGGTGGATGTTTGCATATAAAACATATCATCGGATTACTCAAGACTTTCAAAATGACCGGACAGAGTAAATACCTCACCAGTGCTAAAAAAACACTAACCTGGGCAAAAAAAATGCAAAATGAAGATGGAGCATTTAAAATCAGGGAAGATTCGGATATCATATTTACTCATGCACATTGTTATGCAACTGAAGGAATCATATATGCATACATTCATTTTGATGACAATGACTATAAAAAAATAATTCTGGATTCAGCCGATTGGCTCTTAAAAGCCCAAAACCAGGACGGATCTTTTTTTGATTATTATGGCTTGCCTGGGATACTAACCAGATTTATTAAAACAAAAAAGATTATAAAAAAAATACACAATGGGTATTTCACCATTGACAGTAACGCCTTTCTTAAAATAAAACGAACAGATGCAACCGCCCAGGCAGCCAGAATCATGTTATTTGCTTATGTATTGACTCATAACATAGAGTATCAAGATGCAGCTGCAAAATCTCTGGATTTCCTCGATAAAATGCAAATTCAAGATCACAGTAGCAGTCAAAATGGGGCAGTTTGTTTCGGTTTGCTGGATCTGCCGGGAATAAAGAAAAGATCTCATAAATATCCCTCCTGGTCAGGAATGTTTATGGCCGATGCCATGTATTACATGTTTATTCTCCAACAAAAAATAAATATTAAGCCATGTAACATTAGGGATCAAATATTTTAATATGAAGAAAATATTATTTAACATCCGAAAAGATTATCTTTCCAATATGGGAGGAGATACCACACAGATACTTAGAACAGCCGAGTCACTGCGGGAATTTAATATTGAAATCGACATCACTTCCTCATTAAGTCCTGACTTACGCCAATATGATATTGTACATTTATTTAATCTCACCAGAGTTAGAGAAACATATTTACAGTGTATAAACGCTAAAAAAAACCAAAAACCTATCGCTTTTTCTACTAATTACTGGAGCACCGACGAATTCAACAAAAAAGGCATGCATCATTTCTCTAAGAAAATATTCCACCGGGCCATAAAGAACAATGAAACCAAATTTAGATTAAAAAAAGTCATCAACCACTTCTATAAACTTAACACTAATGAAAACATGCAACCAAACCTAGGCTTGATCAAACAGCAAAAATTCATTGCTGCCAATTCAGATATCCTTCTGCCAAATTCATATATGGAAATGGACCAGCTCAAAAAAGACCTGAATATAAAGACAAATTATGTAGTAGTCTATAATTCTGCAGACAAACAATTTAAACAGGGTTCTCCAGAATATTTCCTTAAGAAATTCAAGAAATACAATCTGGAAAAAGACAATTTTGTTCTTTGCGTGAGCCGCATTGAAGACAGAAAAAACATACTGAGATTAATCAGAGCAGTAAACAAAACGGATTTAAAGCTTGTGATCATTGGAAAACCCAACCCTTCACAACATTCTTACAACAGAAAATGCAAAAAAACAGCCAAGCCTAATATCATTTTCCTAAACCATATGAATCAAAACGAGCTAAGCTCCGCTTATGCCGCAGCAAAAGTTCATATTTTACCCAGCTGGTATGAAACTCCAGGACTATCCAGCCTGGAAGCAGGTCTAGCAGGCTGTAATCTTGTATCCACCGACAGAGGATCAACAAGAGAATATTTTTTAAACCTAATTGAATACTGTGATCCTTCCAGCGTGGAGTCCATAAAAAATGCTCTCATAAGAGCATTTAGTAAACAAAAGACAAAAGCTATGAGTAATCGTATAACTTCCAACTTCACCTGGCGTAAAAGCTCTGAACAAATAATAAGTGCTTACCGCCAGATATCAAAAAAATGAAACTTGCCATAATTATCGGAACCCGACCTGAAATTATTAAAATGAGCCCCATCATCAGGTGCTGCGTCAGAAATAAAATCCCCCATTTAATTCTTCACACAGGGCAGCATTATTCATTTGCAATGGATAGGATTTTTTTTAAGGAACTTGATTTGGAACCTCCTCAATACAATCTTAAATCAGGAGAAAAAACCAGCAGCAATCAACTCAAAGTCATGATCAATAATATAAAAGATATACTGGTCCATGAAAAACCAGACATCGCAATCGTTCAAGGTGATACAAATTCAGTCTTGGCCGGAGCCGTAGCAGCCAAGAATCTTGGGATTCTGGTGGGACATCACGAAGCAGGACTACGAAGCCATGACCTGAATATGATCGAAGAATCAAACCGGATCATTACAGATCATTTATCTGATTATTTATTTGCACCCACCAAGGAAGCTGTAAAAAATCTAGAACTGGAAAAAATAAATAAATTGATCATCTTATCTGGTAACACTATAGTCGATGCTGTCTTGGAAAATGTAAAGTTCGCAAAAAAAAATAGCAACATCATGACCCAACTGAAACTAAAAAAGAAAAATTATTTCCTATTAACATGCCATCGTGCTGAAAATGTCGATAGCAAAGATAGGCTGGAGGCGATTTTAAAAGGAGTTGAAAAAGCAGGCCGTAAATATAGGCATTATAAAACCATATTTCCAATCCATCCAAGAACAGAGACCCGAATACAACAATTCTCCCTTAAAGTCCCTGAAAATATTACGATCATCAAACCATTAGGATTTCTTGAATTTCTCCAACTTGAAGAAGGAGCAAAAATTATTTTTACAGATTCAGGCGGTTTACAGGAAGAAGCCTGCATACTCAAAACTCCCTGCATCACAGTAAGGGATAACACTGAGAGGCCGGAGACATTAAAAGATGGGATGAATATCCTGACAGGAGCCGACCCAGATAAAATCGAGACTGCGGTTGAAGATCACATGAAAAGAACAACTGTAAATTGGATAAATCCATTCGGAGATGGAAAAGCTTCAGAAAGAATTATTTCTACCCTGACAAATCAGAAAAAACTTCCTGTTTGAAAATTTTATGTAATCCTTTCTGCTCCAAGATTTTCCCAAGCATATATATAAGCTTCACTTCTATACTTCCCTCAAATCTCCTACCGCAAGAGTCTGTTTGTAATCAAACCCTATTTTGATTCTCTCTCTTTTCCTGTCTTCCCCAAAATTAAAGCAATAATAAATAATAAGGCCGCCATAGCAGCTGCAAGAGGCAGGCTCTGCTGTACAGTCGAGCCGACACTTAAGCTGCCGATAAATTTCGGGACAAATGTTCCACCCAGCAAACCGACCGCAAAAATAATACCAAAAATACTGCCGTAGAGACTGGAATCAAATTTCGCAAAAGTAACTCCCACAATGGTTGGGAAAATAGGCGCGAAAGCCAAGCCAGCGAGAACAATAGCAATAATGGCCAAAACCGGGCTATTAGCAACGATCATAAGCACGATAGCTCCTAATGAAACCAGCGCCATAACAGAAATTACTTTTGTTCCGATTGCAGTTACATTCTTGATTGTTGAGGTAAAAAACCGGCCAGCCATCATAGCAATGCCGAATAAAGTTAATACCAACCCGGCTGCCCAGGCCGCTTTCGGATTCGCACTCCCTCCGTATAGCTGTTCCATAAGCTTTCTAATCCAGGTGCCCATGGATATCTCTAAAGCCATATAGCAGAATAATGCCAGCGCCGCTATTAAAACCGCACTTTTACTTAAAAGTTTAAGGGCCATGGAAAATTTATACCCGGTAGAAACCTGGGGATAGCTAGCAGTCAGAGCAAAGATCAGGAAGGTCAGCACTAGCACCCCGAGAATCGATAAGGAAGTACTGTAATTTAAATTAAGATACCTGAGGAAAAAAACAATAAGAAACGGAGTAAGCACATATCCCAATCCAAAAAACGCATTGCCGAAATTACTGGCACGCGCCGGATCCTTACCTTCAAAAAGCACGATCGGAATGAGAGTATTTCCGACAGTATTTAAAGACATAGCACCGACACCCAACAAAATGCAGGCAAACAAAGCTCCTCCAAAACTCGCTGCAAACGCCAATAAAAACAAACTAGCACTGGTAATAATAAATCCAAGTATTGCAACTGGTTTATAACCAACCTTATCCACCAAAGGGCCGATTAAAAGCTGGACAATGCAACTGGTAAGAAATAGCCCCATTACCAGTGTGCCTAATTTACTCTCATTGATATCAAGCGACTCCATTAATTCGACTGAAATCGCTCCAAGAATGATAAAACAAACTGCTAGAGTAAAAACCGCCATTAAGGCCACAACCGCCGTCATCTTTTTCATTACATTCCCTCCTAATATATTGTAAGTTTCCTTTCCGGGGAAGAGCGATCCCCACTATTTTTAATCCCAATCCCAGCTGCTCACTTCCATCCCAAATATTATAGTAAAATTCATCTCTAGTTTTGTCCAGCCCTGTTTCTATTATCAGAATCTCAGTATAACAAATTATCGGGGAATTCTCCTTGATTTTATCCGTTTTGTTCCGTAATATCATTATAAAGAAGCCGAGAAAGCAAGATTTAACAAAAATGAATAAAAACCTCAGCAAGACTAAAAGGCAATCCCTATTATTCCCCCATAAAAACAGACTTGTTAAAACTCCAGATTCCTTGGAAGCAGTAGCCAATACTTTGTTAGCTACCTTTAAAGCAGATGGCTGCCTGTTATATATTTTTAATCAACAAATAAACCGTCTCGAGTTAGCAACAGCCTCCGGAATTAAATCCCATGAGATTAAAACATCCTCATTTACTCCCGGGAAAGGTGTTTGCGGTTCGATTTTCAATGAGCAAAAAGTCATATGCGCCAATGATGTTAAACATGATAATCAATTTAATAATACCTCCCAACCGGAATTAATACTTGATAATTATAAAATGATTGCCGCTCCTCTTATGCTGGAAGAAAAATGTCTCGGTGTTATAGAAATCATCAATAGATCTTCCAGCCGGGATTTTATTTCGCAAGATACAAATAAATTAAAAAATATTTCTAATAATATTGCTCTTCTGGTTAAAAATGAGCAGCTATTTGATCATTGCAGGTATAAACTTTATCAGAGAAATACCTTGCTTGACCTTGCTAAAGAGGTTAATTCCGCAAGAGACCTGCCTGACCTTCTTAATTTTATTGTTGTCACCGCAGCTGAGTTGCTGGATTCAGAAGCAAGTTCCTTACTGCTGCGCAAAGATGATGTGCTGCGATTTGAAATCGCTTATGGAGAAAAGGGAACAGAAGTGAAAAAATTTGAGGTTCCTATTGGAGCAGGGGTTGCCGGATCTGTGGTATTATCGGGAAAATCGACATTCATCAATCAAGCAGAAGTTAAGGACTCCGGCATATTCAAAAAAATCGATAAGGGATCCGGGTTTACAACACGCAATCTGATAGCAAGCCCTTTACAGGTAAAAGATCATATTATCGGAGTTGTTGAAGTGCTCAACCGGAGGAATAATGAAGACTACGATAATGAAGATATTTCTCTTCTTGAAAGTTTTGCTAATGTAGCAGCAATCACAATTGAAAGAGCTCAGTTGATCGAAAAACGCATTCAGGCTGAACGTTTAGCGACTATTGGGCGCACCGTAGCCGGTTTGGCACATTGTATCAAGAATATAACGAATGCCTTAAAAGGCGGAGAATATATTGTTGACAAAGGATTTCGCGATAACAATCCTGATCTGCTAAAAAAAGGCTGGGAAATTACTAAACAGGGCAGCGCACGCATCAGAGACCTGGTATTTGATATGTTAACTATTTCAAAAAAACGTGAACCGGAATATTCCAAGTGCTATCCGCATAAGATTGTGACAGAGATTGTAGAAATATTAGACGAAAAAGTAAAAGAGAAAAAGGCAAAAATAACAACTCAATATGACGAAACAATTGGTCAGGTCAAGATCGATAAAAAGAATATATTTCGCTGCTTGTTGAATCTTACCTCAAACGCCTTGGATGCATGCCAAAGCAGCAAAGGCGAAATCAAAATAGAAACATTTAAAAAAAAGGGGAAGCCTTTGTTCGGATACCGTGTAATTGACAATGGTCACGGAATTAGTGAAGAGAACCAAAAAAAATTATTTAAAGAATTCTTCAGCACAAAAGGATCACAAGGAACCGGATTGGGATTGAGTGTAACCCAATCAATTATAAGAGAGCATGGGGGCAGCATCAAATGCGATTCTACACAGGGAAAAGGCACAACTTTTACCATTGAGCTGCCCACAGGAAAATAATTTTTATTGACAATTTGTTTTCCTGCAATTATTTTTTATATGTTAATTATTTAAATCTGGGAGGTTTTAATGAGTATTCTCGAAAGTAAAACTGCTTTAGTAGTAGATGATGAACTAGCGCAAAGAGAATTCATTTCTGCGATTTTGGATGATCATAAAATGAAGGCCATTTGTGCCTGCGATGGATTAGAAGCAATGGAAAAAATATTGGAAACAAAACCTGATGTGATCCTCCTGGATTTGATTATGCCGGAAGAGGGTGGAATGACGTTTTTTAATCGTATAAAAAAGAAAGAAGAATTTCAAAATATTCCCGTAATAGTCATAAGCGGTTCTTCGCAAATAACGGGAGTTGACGTAAAAAGCATGATGTTTGATAAAAATTTAGCTGATAGGAAGAAAAAAGTCTTGGGAATCGATGCTGCCCCGGATGCTTACCTGGAAAAACCTGTAGACCCGCAAAAATTAGTAGAAACTATAGAAGGATTTCTTGCTCGCAGTTAGGTATAAATAGTTCCATTAATTATAAATTTTAGCCTTATCCCACTTTCTGATAATATCTTCTATCAATTCCGCTACCCGGTTATTCACCTAATTGAAATATTCCTCTGCCTGTTTTTTATCAAAAGTAGGGTATCCCTGCCCCTTCTTATAAAGCCCTATTGAAGAAGGCACAGGTACTGCAAACCAGGAATTAGCTATAGCATTAACAGTAGCCATATCATGATCATATCGTTCCGGATGAATGTGTTCAGGTACGACAGCTTGAACATAAGCTGTTTCATTATTCCCAGCATGGCCGCCGTCTTCTCCAAAAACCTCCTGGGTTTGTTGTAAAACAAGACTCCACCAATTAACTACCAGAATCCTTACCCTGCAAAGATTTGACACATAGGCTACGACTTCATGTAGCTGAGCTGTGTTTCCCCCATGTCCGTTCAGTATAATGATGTTCTTGAATTTATTATCAGCTAAAGACTTCAGGATATCTCTGACAAAAGGACTATAAGCCTCCTCTGTGATTGAAACCGCGCCAGGAAAAGCTTTCATTTCAGGGGTAACTCCATAATTAAGTGTGGGGGCGATCATCGCATTTAAGCGTACGGCAATTGCTCTACTCATAGCCTGAGGGCAAAGATTATCTGTTCCATTGGGAATAACACCATGTGGTTCAAGCGACCCTACCGGCAGCAAAACAGTTTCAATTTTTTCGGGAACTATCTCTTGAAATTCCTGCCAGGAGATTAGATTCATCTCTCTGGTGGTTGGCACTTCCTTGTTTTCAGCTGATAAATACATTACAGAAATTAAAAAGAAAGCCATAAGAATAAATAAAAAAGTGTTTTTTAATTTCACTGGTTTTCCTCCCTTGTAAATATTAGGAATAG
>JAUWTR010000305.1 GCA_030614645.1 Candidatus Aminicenantota bacterium | reverse complement strand
TATCCCTGCTTCGGTTTTCGGGGCCCCAAATTGCATTCGATTCGGCTATGCAGGAATGACAAAAGAAGCCATCAGGAACCTTTCCAAGAACCTGCAAGATGTTCTGGAATTTTTCCGGAGATAAATTCTCGATAAAATGTTAGTCCTATGGAATTTAATATCTGTTTTCATCTTTTTAATAATTTAAAAGGATGTATAGAAATATACATGTAAACAAAAAGGAGGAAAAGGCATGAAAAAAATTGCCCTCATATCCTGTATGGTTTTTATTTCATTTCTTTTCATTTCTCAGGGACTTTTAGCACAAAGATATTACAGAGGTGGTCCCGGAATTGAAGATGAATATTGCGACCTAAATCTAACACAGGAGCAGATGGAGAAGATCGATAAACTTGAACTTGAACTCGAGAGAGAGCTCTCTCCCCTTATTTCCAAGCTCAGGTCCAATTATATGGAGCTTGATGAGCTAGAGGCACAGGGTAGTTATGATCCAACTAAAATAAAAAAAATATTGGATCTGACTAATAAACTAGAAGATGATATTGGAAATAAAGAAATTTCCCATGAAAAAAAGATCAGAGATTTATTAACCCAAGAACAAAGGATCATATTTGATTCTTATTACGGTTATGGCTTGAACCAGTATGACAGAGGCGGTTTCGGCAGAGGATATTTTGGACGCGGGTTCAGAGGACTTCGAGGTGGTAATTATGGATACGGTGCCGGGATGGGGAGAAACTACTTAGAGAGAGGCGCTGGCCGATTGGGTCGCAGCTATTATGGCTATGGAAGAGGTATCGTTAGAGGTTATGGCATGAATAAAGGGTACTTAAGCCTCGGTGCCGGCCGTTTATCAGGCTCTGGCAATTACCGCTATTACAGTCGATTCAGGTACGGCAGGGGGCCCTGCGGCGCAGGATTGGGCAAATGGTACCGCTGGGATTACGGCAGAGGCCGCTGGAACTAGGACGAATAAAGTAACGATTAATTTGCAAAAAAGAATATGGTGTCACAAAAATAGCTTATTATTCCTTCGCATGAAGTTCGATACCCACTTCAATTCCTTTACTCCCCATCTATCAGAATATCAGGTATTGGCTCAATTTTAAAAGTAATACCGACCCCGGAATTCTAATCGGAAATCATTCTGTTTTTCTCCAAACTCACTCCCTTGCTTTCCAAAAATGGTTGATCCTTTCACTCGAAGTTCCAGGTTAGTAACAGGTTTATAGAGCAGCTCCATGACCACGGAGTAACTTTTATCATTGAGATTAATGATGCTGGTGAGAGAAGGAATAAAATAAAGAATATTAAATGGCTCTTTCTGGCTTATCCGCAGATACATATAATCCCTCATCGGAGTAAATTTTCTGTAATTTTCGCTTAACGGGCCGGAAGCCAACCTAAGCAGACTATCATTACCTGTTAAAAGAAAAGAGTTATAGCCATTTTCAACAAGCGAATAGAAATCCTCCATCTCTTGAGAGGTGAAGCCCTCTCCGTTCTTGTAGTATTCCAGAAAAAGAGTCGTGTCGGTTCCAGTGAGAAACCGAATGCCCGCCAGAAAGCTTTTGCTTGAATATTGCTTCTCCCGGAGATTTCCCTCGTGATCAAGCCACTGTTTCCGGAAATTCGGTATGAAAGAAAATTCCCCGTGTATTTCAAAATTGGAAATGATATTACGGGAGAAGTCGATTCCAAAGCGATCCGGCACACTCCCGCCGGCTAAAAACATGAAGTCTATATCGGTGTCGTAAAAAAGGAAATAAATTTTCCCGCCGAAATTCAAATTATTCAGCTCTCCAAAACCGCTGTTAATATGATTTGCAACCGGAAGCAAAAAGGGAGTAACTGTGATGGTTTTTAAAGGCCCTTTAAAACTTCTGATGTAATCCGCGGAAATAACCGTAAAGCCTTCCAAAGCAAGTTCCGGATCATTGGGATCTTTGTGTTTATCAATAAAAGCAACAGGATTCCAGGCATATCCTTTGCCCCATTTCATTCTTTTCTTCCCTATATCAATTCGGAAAAAAAGAGACGGCTTTAACGAAAAGAAAGCTTCATACACTTTTGTACTATACGACCAGCCTGAAAAAGAGTTCTTTACGTCAGTATTTGTACGGATTTTTGCTCCGATTATTCCTTTTTCGTAGCTCACATCCAGAAGGGCTAGAAAATTGTACTCCGTTATAGACTTGCCCTCATCCTGGTTATAAAACCTGAGCATATAGAAACTGGCATTCTCATCTAGGCCGAAAAGTGCTGGCCGGAATTCGAGATAGCCGCCAAACTGAAACGGTCTTTTTTCAACCTCTGAAATATCAAAGGTATATTCTTCTTGCGCAGACGCAGTCAAGACTAATAATCCGAGAATGATGATACACAAGAAGATTAATTTCAATTATCTTAATGATTCCAGGTTAGGCATAAAGGTCAGAGTGAACACTTCATCCTTGAATTGCCTTTGTTTTATTCCGGCAAATATCATGACTGACTTGTAACCCTTGTGCAATGGGCTGTCGGTTTCGATGACTGAGGGCCTGATAATACCACTCCCAAAGTCTTTAACCTTTTTAAAATGAATGGTTTTGATCAACATAGAAGTCTGTGTAAGACATTCAATTTTACTTGGTAATTTTTTTCCCTTATCCACCCACATCTTAAGCTGATCATAAGCAACTGAATTTGACTTCGCTTTAAGATGCAAAAGGTATTCCTTGCTTAGGTCTTCCACCTCGCTGACATCATATTCTTCTGCATAATCCAGTCGGAGAATGTCTGCATTATTAAATACACCTCCTACTACGGATTGAAGGCTGGTGATGCGCACAGGTTTACCTACATTGGGGATATATAACCACATGTTATCCTCGAGCCTGAGCGTACTCCTGCCTTTATCGCTGGCAGGAGAGAGAAAAAGCGCGGCTACTCTATCTTTTCCCTTCTTCATCGTGAAGAGCACAAACTCTTTTTCTCTGCCGTTTGGCTCGATGTTTATTAGTTTTCTGTAGGATTCATAGGATTCCGGATTAAGATTTCTATCCACTAGTTTGAGGAGTTGAGTTCCATCGATTGCATAGACAGGTGATAATATAAATGATATTAAAGAGATAAGCGCGATTTTTTTCATATTCTATCTTTTTTCTCCAGAACCTTTCTTATTGCTTCTTCAACGGTTCCTTGAGACTCGAAATAGGCAATTTCTTTTGTTTCCAGCACATTTCTCATTTTATCGCCGAACATTCCTGCAATAACTATGGTCACATTTCTCTCAGCAAGAAAAT
>JAUWTR010000001.1 GCA_030614645.1 Candidatus Aminicenantota bacterium | reverse complement strand
TCCGGATTTCCCTTTCTTTTACACATTATCATGTCGCAACTTCCATTCTCTGATTTTGTTCTGAATCTCTTTTTCTTCCTCTATCATTTTTGCTTTCTCAACAAAAATTGCTGGGTTCTTTCCCCAGAAATCAAACTGTTATTCCTCCTCCGAAATCTTCATGAATATATCTCCTCAATATTTTCTTTCTTTGTTAACCTCTCCTTTCATCATGTTATACTCAGTAATCATCTCCCTGCGAACAAGGAAGTTATTACCATACTCACTATAATGCTTATACTGAGTGAGTAGGTAGCCTTGTGTTTTTTCCTTACAATACTGCTCGATCGACATATCAACTGGTGTTTGACTTTCCAGGCATAGCTCGTAAAAATCCCTTATATAGCCGGGTGTAACAAGTGCATTACCATTTTCAAATACCTCAATAATCCTTATGTCTTCTAACTTAGGTATATCTGCCACATCCCACTTCTGGTAAACATAGGGCATTCTACATCCAGAATAAAAGATAACATATAGCATAATCGAAAATAGCATTATTTTTTTCATACCTTCCTCCCTATTCTATTATAATATTCAGTAAAGTAAAGAATTGTCAATAAATAATCTTATATTACAACCGTCCAGTCTGCCTCATCCTCGCATCCTCCACTTCAACTATCCCCGGATCGGCATCCTTTCACAGCTCTAGAAATTTTTCGTGTTGTTCAATCGCCTTCTCTGATTGATCATTCTGCTCGTACACTTAGGCTATTATCAACAAGCTGCCACAACCGAGGCAGGAAATAGGAAAAAGGCAGCACGGGAAATAGGCATCTACAATCCCAATTCTTTAATGATGTGTTCCGCTCCTGAAAACTTGTCTGTAACAAAGAGCACATACCGGATATCTACACTGATGGTCCGCTGCAGTTCCGGGACCTCATAATAATCAGCAGTAACATTTTCATAGGCGCATTGAATCACTTAAAATGTAACCGAACTTAAGGATGGGTAAGGTTGCATTTTGAACAATTTAATACAAATTTTAAACAGATATGCTTCAAGCACGCATAATTTTAATAAAGTAGAATATTATGCCGGCGTTACCTGCATTAGATTCAAAGACAAATATAAATCACTCACATCATTTTTTAGGGGCTGGGGCCAGAAATACTGCCTTTCCTAAATGTGACGCAAAGGGGAAATATCAGAAGTAACAGAGTGCCGGAGGTGGGAGTCGAACCCACACTCTCGGTAAAGAGAACTGGATTTTGAGTCCAGCGCGTCTGCCTATTTCGCCACTCCGGCACAGGCTTATTTTTAACATTTTCTCTGATATCATGCAATAGTTATTTGAGGGGGATAGTCCCTGATTGAATCTATTAGGTAATCATTGTAGAATACTGCTCTTATGAACAAATTAATATTTTGGGACTGGACTGGCACCCTAGCTGATGAGTCTGAGCTTGATAAAGCAGTGTGTACATCTATGGAAGAAGAATTGGCCCGAAAAAATGCTATTTCTTTTAAACAGGCAGCTGATAAATATAATTCATATTTAACAAAACTGGAAAATACCTGGCGATGGCATGACTATGTCGGCCACGGCCAGGAACTGGGACTCGATTGGAAAAAATGTCAGGAGCAGAACTTAAGCAAACTTAGAATAATAGGCGGAACTGAGGAAATCCTTATATTTTGCCGGCAAAAAGGATACAAAAATATTCTTGCCACAAATGCTGTAAAAAAAGTTATCCAATTGCGAGTAAAGCATGCAGGTTTGGAGAATCTTTTTGATTTTATCATTGGAAGCAGTGATGCTGAAGCTTTAAAATCTGAGGGTAAACATTTTAAGCTTGGATTTAATAAATTTGGGAGCTCTTCTGACTGCTCATATTCTGTGGGAGATAATCCTGTCCAGGACATACAACCTGCACTTCATATGGGTTTAAAAACAATTTTCTGTAAATCCGGAAGATATCTGACCCACTATCATTCCGAGCACATTTCAGGCAACCATAAAGAAAAAATAGAACCTGATTTTAAGATAAAAACTCTTTCTGAAATAAAGAAAATAATTCAAGGATAAAAAATGACGGAACCACTTTGCCCAAATTTTGGCAGCTGTGGAGGATGTTCCTTTCAGGATATTGATTATTCAGAGCAGTTGGAGAACAAAAAAAGATGCTTGTCCGAAGCGATCCGTTATAATAACGTCCAGGTATTTTCAGGCCAAGAATATAATTACCGTAACCGAATGGATTTTGTATTTCATGCCGGGGGTTTGGGCTTACGGGAAAGAGGCTCCTGGTACAAAATGGTCAATATCGAACATTGCCCCATCTCCAATAACAAATCAAATGAGATCCTGACCGAGATCAGAGAGTTTTTTAAAGATGTTTTTCATTTTGATGTAAAAAAACAATTCGGCACCTACTGCTATGCTGTCATACGTACTCCGGCCAATGATTCCTCTGTTTCTATTGTACTTAATAAAAAATCTAAAAAAAAAGACGAAGCCGTAGAATATATCAAAGAGTTCGCCAAAATCACTTCCATCAATAATGTAATCGTGACCTATATCCCGCATAACCGGAATGTGAGTGTATCCGATGAATATGCTGTCATCAAGGGAAGCGATATGCTCAGAAGCGAATACCTTGAGTACAGCTTCCATTTTCCTGTACAGGGATTTTTCCAGGTAAATCAAAAGATTGCAAAAAAAGTACATATTTACTGCCAAAAACTTCTCTCTTCTCCTGATTTCAAAAACGCCAAGCTGCTTGACCTTTACGGCGGAGTAGGGACCTTTGGTATTATTAATTGCTCCCAGTTTAAAGAAACCATAATCGTAGAAAACTTCGAACCAGCAATCCTTGCTGCCGAGAAAAACATTACCGAAAACAAAATAGATAATGCTCGAACTGTTGTCCTGGATGCCCGCAACTTGAAGGATATGGATCTATCCAGGCCCCTATGCATCATCCTCGACCCTCCCCGTAGTGGGATGCACCCAAAAACCGTGAAGCATTTAAATGAGCTTAAACCTGAAGTTCTTATTTATGTATCCTGTAATCCCAAACACCTGGGTAATGACCTGCTCACCCTCAATAACTATAATATTAAAAGTGCAGCTTTATTTGATATGTTTCCTCAGACACCGCACATGGAAACAGTCATCGAACTGGTTAAGGACAAATGAGCCCAATAAAGGTATAATTGATTTTTTCTGGTATTTTTGATACAAAATTTGTTTAATAGTCTAGTGGATAAAGAAAAAAAAAGTTTATGCGCGTTAATTGATGGTTTTGCGGGGAAAAGTATTGCTGTTTGGGGGGATTTTATTCTTGATGAATATGTTTATGGAAATACTAACCGGGTCTCTCGTGAGGCACCGGTTCTTATCCTTTCTTATAATAAGCGGGAATTTTCCCTGGGGGGAGGAGGAAATGCCCTGCTTAACCTGAAGGCTTTGGGTGCTGCCCCCTTCCCTATCGGAGTTATTGGTTCAGATACAGCAGGAGAGGAGATAATCCGGATTCTAAAAAGCAAAGGAATCCCCACAGATTTTCTGATTCAAGAAAAAACATTTTCAACTCCTGCTAAGATACGTATTCTTGCCGGAGAAGAAAATACCAGAAAACAACAGATCCTGCGCATTGACAGGGAGGGTAGGGTCCCTAATACAACAAATATTAGAATAAAGCTTGTAAAACACCTACGCTATGCACAAGAAAAGGCTAATGCTCTGCTTATCTCTGACTACAACTATTTTAATGTTAAAGAAAATATTTATAAAAAAATTCTCCCGGATTTTAAAAAAGCAAAGATACCTGTAGCTGTTGATTCCCGTTTCCGCATGCTTTCCTTTAAACAAAGTACAGTCTCAACTCCAAATGAACCAGAGGTTGAAGATGCCTTAAAGATTCATCTTGCAGACGAAAAAGATAATCTTAAAAAAACAGGCTCCCGCTTGCTTAAACAAACAGGAGCAGAAGCAATCCTTCTCACCCGGGGATCTAAAGGAATGGTTCTTTTTGTAAAAGAAAAAGCACCTCTTTATATTCCGGTACACGGAACCACAGATATTGTAGATGTAACAGGAGCCGGGGATACAGTTATTAGTGTTTTTACTCTTGCTCTTACAGCAGGAGGGACATTTTCTCAAGCAGCTTCTCTTGCCAATTATGCAGGCGGCCTTGTAGTTATGAAAAAAGGCACAGCCACAGTGGATTGCAAAAAACTGAAGGAGGCTGTAGTTTCCTGAAATTGAAAAAATCATACGACCTCAAGCATCTCTCCAAATTAATTCAAGCCGAAAAAGATAAAAAAAGAACTATTGTTTTGGCTAATGGCTGTTTTGACTTGATCCATGTCGGTCATGTAAGGTATTTAAAGGAAGCTGCAGCAAAAGGAGATGTGCTGGTTGTAGCTCTTAATAGTGATTCCTCAGTGAAAAAGCTTAAAGGCGAGGGCAGGCCAGTGTTAAAAGAAGATGAAAGAGCTGAAATAATAGCTTCTTTTTATTTTGTTGATTATGTGACTATTTTTACAGAAAAAAATGTAGAACATATTTTGTTGACTTTAAAACCGCATGCGCATGCTAAAGGTTCAGACTATACAGAAGATAATGTCCCTGAAAAAGATATTGTTAAAAGTTACGGAGGGAAAGTCGCTATAACCGGGGGGCTGAAGATCAAATCAGCTTCCGAACTGATCCAAAAAATAGCCTTAAAGACCAACCATGAATAATTTTCTTATTATAAGACTAAGCTCCCTGGGAGATATCATCCATGCCCTGCCGGCATTTTCAGCCTTAAGAAATCATTTTCCTGAGGCAAATATCACCTGGCTTGTGGAAGAAAAAGGAGAAGAGGTCTTAAAACTTGTCCCAGGGATAAATAAGGTAGTAGTTACCCGGGCAAAAAGATTAAAACTTTATTCAAGGCCTTTTAGGGAGGAAATCTCAAGGATAAAGTCCCAAATTGCTGCCAAGGATCTGACTGCTGTTGACTTTCAGGGGCTGATTAAATCAGGCCTTTTTGCCTGGTTCTCTCAGGCAGAAAAAAGAATCGGGTTTCACCGGAAAAATTTACGGGAACCTTTAGCTTCAATATTTTACACACAGCGGCTTTACAAAATTACAGGGGATATTCATGTTATCTATAAAAACTTAAAACTTTTAGAGCTTTTAGGAATTAAGGATAGCAATGTTGATTTTCCTCTTCAGCTAAGCTCAGACCTGCTAAACTCTGTGAGAGATAAAATTGCAAAAACCGGTTATTCCTCAGAGAAAAAACTGGTTATTATTAATGTAGGAGCTGCCTGGGAGAGTAAACGTTGGTTTCCGCATAAATGGAGTCAGGTGATAAAAAAAATATATTCTGATCAAATTTTTCCTCTGCTTCTCTGGGGGAATGAAATTGAAAAAGTTTTAGCCCTAAAGATTGCTGAAACAACTGGTGCTGCCCTCTCTCCTTCTCTTTCCCTTACAGTAGTAGTGGCGCTTGTAAATGAGGCCTCTTTGGTTGTAAGTGGAGATACCTTTGCCCTCCAGGCAGCCTGTGCCCTTTCACGTCCGGTTGTAGGGCTTTTTGGGCCTACTACCCCAGGGAGGAACGGTCCTTTTAAGGATTCAGATAAAGTAGTTTTTGAGGAGTTGGACTGTAGTCATTGTTACAAAAGAAAATGCTCTGACCTTAAATGCCTTAAAATCCTCAAACCTGAAAGTGTAGCAAAGTTATGTATACAAGCATTGGAGAAAAATGGATAAAATGAAACCAACAGATATTATCTACAGATGGAGAGTACGCGGCCATTTTATAAGTATTATTCTAGCTGTAATTCTGGCAAAACCTAATATATATTCTTTGCTTTCCGGCATAGGATTTGTAGTTCTTGGCCTTCTTTTGCGGGGCTGGGCCTGCGGACATCTAAAAAAAGAAAAACGGCTAGCTGTCTCTGGTCCTTATAAATACACCAGAAATCCGCTCTACCTTGGGAACCTTATAATCGGTATGGGCATTGTAGCAGGAGCGAGGTCATGGTGGGTTCTTGCAATTTTTATTGCCTACTTCCTTAAATTCTATCCTGTTGTGATAATCAAAGAAAAAAACAAAATGCAACAGCTTTTTCCCCAAGAATATAAAGAATACAGCCGCAAGGTTCCTCTCTTTATCCCTACACTAAAACCTTATACTAAAGCTCCTGACGTTCGTTTTAACTGGGCTATGTACAAAAAAAACAAGGAGTTACGCGCCCTGATATGGGGAACAATATTCTGGGTTATCCTTTTTCTAAAAATGATCCTATTTTAAAGAGGATTTAATATTTATGCCCACAAAAGCAAGAATTAATAAAATAGAAACGCTTCTCTCTCTGCGCCAACCGGATTTAAGAGTGGTTTTAGAAGAGGTTACCAATACCCACAATGCCAGTGCTGTAATCAGGACCTGTGATGCTGCAGGTGTACATCATATAGATATTATTTGTTCAGAAGCTGAACCATTACCTGTGAACAAAGCCATATCCACCCGGGCGGATAAATGGCTTAATTTTTCCCATTATTCTTCAACCAAGGAATGTTTGTGGAACTTAAAAGCTAAGGGATTTAAAATTGCTGCTACACATTTAAAAAAAGATGCGGTTTCCTACACCTCCCTGGACTATACTCAGCCTATTGCTATAATTTTGGGAAATGAATCCCAGGGGATTTCAGAGGAAGCCTGCCGGCAGGCGGATTATATCATCAAAATCCCCATGTTCGGCATGGCCCAGAGCCTTAACCTTTCAGTTTCAGCCGGGATTATCCTTTATGAGGCGGTTAAACAGCGCCTGGAAAAAGGATATTATGGAAAGATACGGCTTTCCCCTGAAGAATTTGTATATTTTAAGGATAGATTTTTAACACCGGATATAAAAAAAGAGGGAGGCATTTAATGCCTCCCCCCATGAGAAATGGGCACAAAAGCAAGTCTACACTTCTATGCACCGATACCGCTTTATTAATTTTTGGTACATTTTTTCAGCACTTTTGTATTTAGCATCAGCTTTTTTTCTATTCTCTTCATAAAGTTTTTCAGCACTTTTGTATTTAGCCTCAGCTTTCTTTTGATACTCCTTCAAGATTCTTTCAGTCTTTTCAAAATTCTGCTTACTCCTCTTCCAAGAAAACTTAACTCCTTCTTCTTCATTTTCTTCCACTCTTACTTCAATAGTACGCTTCTTTTTATCTCTGATTATTTGAAGTTTTACAACCTCTCCCTTTTCTTTCTCATGGATCATATTGCTGAGTTTGTCTGCTTTGTTTACTTTTTTTCCGTCTGCAGAGAGGATAACATCGCCTACTTTAAGACCGGCCTCAGCTGCCGGACTGTCTTTTGTAATCTTGGTTATAAGCAAACCCGTACCTTCTTCTACTCCGAAATATTCGGCTAACTCAGGATTTAGCTCCTGCAGAGATACTCCGATATATTTCCGTTCTCCCCAAAATTGGAGAAAAGGCTTCTGAACTTTTGGAAGCACTTCGAACTTAAAATCCTTAGGGAACGCCTTAAAGGGCTCAGAAGGAAATAGCCGCGGGAAGCTTGATTCAAACTCATGAATAATATTAGCTTCTGAATATTCGCCCAGTTTTACTGTGACTTTTTTCTCTTTTCCATTTCTATCTACGATGACTGTAACTTTAACACCGGGTTTCTGTTTCCTGATCTCATCCCTTAGCATTTTACTGCCGGTTACTTCTTGATTCTCAAATTTCAGGATAATATCATCTTTTTTAAGGCCGGCAGTGTCTGCGGGAGAGTCTTTTTCGACCTCAGCGATTTCCACTTCTCCGGCTTCGTTTTCTCCGATATAAACTCCCAGCCAGCCTCTTTGAACTTTGCCTTTTTCCTTGATCTCTTCAGATACCTTTTTTACTAAATCCACAGGAATGGCTATGGCCAGAGCTGATGAAGGCGATTCTTCCCGGCTGAAGGAATAACTCTTACTGGCGATCACTCGTCCTGCGATCTCAATGACCACCTCATCATTATAGGTGCCGCGCACAAGACCCACCAAGCGCCCTTTTTTATCAATAACAGGGCTTCCGCTTGAACCAGGGACTACCCAGACATTCAGACGCAAGCTTTGAGGGCTTACAGAACTGACGATGCCCTGGGTTACGGCAGCAGTATTTTCAGGAGAAATACTGACAACTCCCACCCAGGAACCAGGCGAAAGATCGCTGCTGTCACCCCAATCAATAGCAGTCCATTTTTTTCCCTCTGCCTTTACTACAGCTAAATGGGTTACAGGGTCCATGCCGAGAAATTCAGCTTTTACTTTCTCTCCATCTACATTAATAACAAAAATATCTTCGTCCCGGGGAGATATAAGAGCCGTTGTGACAATATGCCCTTTTTTGTCAATAACGACTCCGGTGGCCACTTTTCTCATCCCATTAACAGCTTCAACCCTCACTACCGAGGGAAAAACCTTTTTAGTTATTTCCTTTATTCCTTGTTCCTCGATTAAAACAGGAGATGCATTTACACTTAGAACAAACATGCATAAACACAATCCCAAAGTTAAAATACTCTTTATTTTTACACTCATTTTTGACATACCTCCTTAATATATTATTCTGGTATCAGTGCTGTCAGAGACATGCTCTAATATATATATAGTCTCGCGGTCACGTGTCAGATTATGGACCTCCCCCGAATAATTAACCGACTCGGTAACCGGGATGCTTTTATTGCTGTTCAACTTGTATTGGGGAGCAACAGCCGCAGTAGATGCTTTTTTAAGCTCTGCATATTCATGTGTTGATTTCTGGGGGAATACTCCAAAACTTATCATAAGCATTACTGTAGCCACTGAAGCACAGGCCCCGGCAAAAGTCCATCTTAACCGTTTGACTCTAACATGCTTTCTTTTTCTTAAATCAAGCTCCGCCATTACTTTTTCTTCAAAATCAGGCGGGGCTTTGATTCTTTCTAATTTTGAAAGAAGTTTATATTCTTCCATTTTTATATTCTCCTGTTCTCCGCAGAATTATTTATTGGTAAAGAAGCTTTTTCCAACTCCTCTTTCAGGCAGTTACGGCCTCGGCTGATCCTTGCTTTTATAGTGCCTATAGGCTTTCTCAGCATCTCAGCTATTTCCTCTTGTGTAAATCCTTCAATATCTTTAAGCACTACCGGAATACGGTAGCGGGGATGAAGGGTATTTAATGTTTTTTTCAATTCTTTTACCATTGCGGAATTCTCATGATCCTCATTCACCGCAATACCACTGGATAGATGATTATGTACATTTTCTAAAGGTATATGATCATAACGCTGCATTTTTTTTAACTCGGTTTTTGTCAGGTTAGCAGCAATGGTGTATATCCACGATGATAAAGGAGCAATAGGTTTATACTTATTAGCTTTAAAATAAACCCTCATAAAGGTTTCCTGGGAAAGCTCAACGGCTTTTTCATAATCTCCGGTTAATCTGAATATAAAATTGACTATTCTGCTTTTATATATGGTCATGATTTTCTCAAAAGACACTTCATTACCTTCCTGTACCTGGCGAATCAGCTCTTGTTCATCCATTCTCATATCTCTAAACTTAAGGTGTAAGCTAAAAGTTGCATTTGTGGATATTTTACAAATATTGGGGAGAAAATGATATTGCTGTTCTGTGGAGTTCGGGGGACACTATACTTAATTCCAGAATTAAGTATAGTGTACCCCGAACTCTAATTTTATTATTTTGTCTCAAGATCAATTAGCACCATATCCGGATCGACCAGGTCTCCTGGGGCGGCATTTATTTTCTTTACCTGCCCCTCAAGGGACGACTTTATCTCATTTTCCATTTTCATAGCTTCAACCACCGCCAGGGTCTGATTTTTATGCACATCCTGTTTTTCTTTCACATAAATTTTGATCACTTTACCCGGCATTGGAGCTTTAATAAACAGGGCATCTTTTTCTGAAGCCTGCTCCCCCCCGGCAAAATCTAAGGTTTCATCAGATGGCTCTTTTATATAAAAATAATAGCCATTAATATTAATATGGGTTTGTTTTTTATCTGAAGCCAGATGGAGACAATATGATTTACCGCCTAGAAGCAGGGAAATAACATTTTCTGAAATCCAGCAAATATCTGCTTTAAAACTATTTTTTCCCAGGGATATAATAAACTTCTCTTCCTTTTTATCCAGAGAGACTTCAGCCAGGGCTCCATCAATTATAAATTCATAATCCACGCTACTTCCCTCCTCCGATAGACCATTTCCCTAACTTAGTCCAGGGTGAGTACACCTCTTTTGGCTCAGCTCCGTATCCTCCCCCCTGAAAGCTACTTTTTTGGCTATTAAAAGCAGCAGCAGCCAGAGCCAGCTCTTTAAGGTTTTCAGGTTTTTCTGGCGGGCTCCAATCCGGGAAGTTTTTCTGAATGAAATTCGTGGTTGTTTTTCCCTCTTTAAACCTGGGGTGGCCTATAAGATCTTTAAGAAATTCAATATTTGTCTTAATACCCAGGACTACACAATCAGCAAGCGCCTTTAGCATCCTGCGGCAGGCTTTATCGCGGTTTTCCGCCCAGACTATAAGTTTAGCTAAAATTGGGTCATAATATACAGGCACATCACAGCCGCTGTATATACCGCAATCAAAACGAACTCCCGGCCCGGATGGTTCTTTTAAAAAAAGGACTTTTCCCGAAGAAGGAAGAAAATTGTTTTGGGGGTCTTCAGCATAGATACGGCACTCGATGGCATGGCCTTTCTGCTGCAGCCCTTTCTGCTTAAAAGCAAGCTTTTTTCCAGCGGCAATCTCTATCTGCTGTAGAACCAGGTCAATGCCGGAGATTAATTCTGTTACCGGATGTTCCACCTGCAAACGGGCGTTTACTTCTAGAAAGTAGAATTTTTTATCCTTATCCAGGAGAAACTCAACTGTTCCGGCATTGTTATAACCGGAAACCTGGATGACTTTACAGGCTACTTTCCCCATCTTCTCACGCAAATCAGTTTCCAAAGCCACAGAAGGCGATTCTTCCACAATCTTCTGATGTCTTCTCTGTATTGAGCACTCCCGCTCAAAAATATGTACTGTATTGCCGAAATTATCTGCTAGAACCTGAAACTCCACATGCCTTGGCTCCTCAATATATTTTTCCAGATAAACAGAATCATTCCCAAAGGCTGCTTTTGCCTCCCGTTTACCGGCTTCAAGAGCAGGTCTTAAATCTGCTTCTTTATAAACAATACGCATGCCCTTTCCGCCTCCGCCGGCAGAGGCTTTGACCATTACCGGATATCCGATTATTTCAGCTTCGGATATATATTTGGAAGGGTCTTGAAGATCACCTTTCATGCCGGGAATAATGGTTATGCCGGCCTTTTCCATGGCCAGCCGGGAGCGTATTTTATCTCCCACAAGCTTCATAGCTTTTGAGTTGGGTCCGATAAATACTATCCCTTCCTCTTCGCAGCGAAGTACAAACTCTGCATTTTCAGCTAAAAATCCATATCCGGGATGAATAGCTTCACATCCTGTATCTTTTGCGGCCTGGATAATTACATCGATATTTAGATAACTTTCTCCTGCAGGAGCTGCTCCCACATATACAGCCTCATCTGCACTCTGAACATGCAGACTGGATCTGTCTGCTTCAGAGTAAACAGCTGTAGCGGTAATACCCAGTTCCTGGCATGCTTTTATGACTCTGACTGCAATCTCTCCCCTATTGGCGATCAATATTTTTTTAAACATCTTTCGGTTTCTCCACCCATTTCGGTTTTCTTTTCTCAAGAAAAGCTGCCATTCCTTCCTGGCCCTCCGGACTTATGCGTAAATTTGCGATCATTAGAGCTGTATATTCCCCAGCTTCTTCGATACTCATTCGGGACACATTAAAAATCAATTCTTTACACTTAGCCATCGCCTGGGGCCCTGAGGACATTAAAAGCCTGGCTATTTCATTAACTTTTTCTTCTAATTTATCTCTGGGAACTACCTCGTTTACAAGTCCTATCTCACCTGCTTTTTCTGCAGTAATTCTTTCTCCAGTTAAAAAATACTGCCTTGCTTTGCTTTCTCCGATCTTGCGTACTACATAAGGGGAAATCGCTGCCGGAACCAGTCCAAGCTTGACTTCACTGAGGCCAAACCTAGCCTCCTCAGAAGCAACAGCAATATCACAGGCAGAGAGAAACCCTGTTCCCCCCCCAATAGCAGTACCATTGACCATTGCTATTACAGGCAGCGCTAAAGTATAAATATTTTGATGCAGCTCTGCTATTTGCTGGGATTCCTTCAGGTTTTGCTCAAAAGAATAACCGATGACCTCCCGCATCCAATTCAGATCTGCTCCGGCACAAAACGATTTACCTTTTCCCGTAAGAATCACTAATCTTACTGAGGGATCTTCTTTTATGAATTTAAAAACCTCCAGCAGTTCGCTTATCATGTGGGCATCAAAAGCATTGTGGACTTGAGGGCGGTTCAGCGTTATCCTGGCAATTTTCTCTTCAACTTTAAACAATATGGTTTGATACTTTTTTTCTTTCATTTTACATCCTGAAGATACCGACTTTATAATCAGGAATGGGAGCATTCAGGCTCATGGCTATCCCTAAAGCTAATAACTCACGTGTATTTACCGGATCAACAATACCATCATCCCAGAGCCTGGCTGTACTGTAATAGGGGCTGCCTTCATATTCATATTTATCCAGAATGGGTTTTTTTATGGCTTTTTCTTCTGCTTCTGTTAATTCTTTTCCCTGATTTTTCATTCTTTTCTTTTTAACAGTTAAAAGAACACCAGCTGCCTGCTCACCTCCCATTACACTAATACGGGCATTAGGCCACATCCACAGCAGGCGCGGATCATAGGCCCGGCCGCACATGGCATAATTTCCCGCCCCATAGGAACCGCCAACGATCACTGTAAACTTGGGCACATCCGCATTCGCTACTGCATGCACAAGTTTAGCCCCATCTTTGGCAATACCACCATGCTCATACTGCTTTCCTACAATAAATCCAGTGATATTCTGAAGAAATACAAGCGGGATCTTCCTCATAGCACACAGGGAGATAAAGTGTGCAGCTTTAAGAGAACTTTCAGAGAAAAGGACTCCGTTATTAGCCAGGATACCAACTGGATACCCCATAATCCGGGAAAATCCGCAGATAATTGTATTACCGAAAAGCTCTTTAAATTCCTGAAACCTGCTGCCATCTACTAAGCGGGCAATGACTTCCCTGATATCAAAAGATTTCCGTAAATCTGCCGGGACAATACCATAGAGTTCATCCGGATCATAGTAGGGATCTTCCGGAGAAGCACAATCAAGTCTGAATTTATTTGGCGGGTCAAGGGTCTCAACTATATTCCGCGCAATTCCCAAAGCATGGGTATCATTGCGCGCATAATAATCTGATACTCCGGATATGCGGCAGTGGACGTCAGCTCCCCCCAAGTCTTCATCCGACACTTCTTCTCCGGTAGCTGCTTTTACTAAAGGGGGGCCGCCTATGAAAATAGTACCCTGTTTACGTACAATGACTGTTTCATCACTCATAGCAGGCACATAAGCTCCTCCGGCTGTACATGAACCCATAACTATGGATATCTGGGGAATTCCTTTAGCTGAAAGCCTGGCCTGATTATAAAATATGCGTCCAAAATGTTCTTTATCCGGAAAAGTTCCGGCCTGATGAGGAAGAAAAATCCCTCCTGAATCCACCAGATAAATACAAGGAAGACGGTTCTCCATGGCTACTTCCTGAGCCCGGATATGTTTTTTTATAGTCATGGGAAAATAAGTGCCTCCCTTGACTGTGGCATCATTGGCTATAACCAGCACTTCCCGGCCATGAACAACCCCGATCCCGGTCACCATGCTAGCCCCTGGAGCTTGATTATCATACATATCATAAGCGGCCAGGGAATTCAGTTCCAGGAAAGGTGTATTTCGGTCAAAAAGTTTATCCAGGCGCTCTCTGGCTAGAAGTTTTCCCCGTGATTTCTGGAGCTTTTGGTATTTTTCAGGGCCGCCTTTTTGAATTTCAGCCAGGCGTTCTTTGAACTGCTTAACCACTTTTATCATATTTGCGTGGTTTTTTTTTGTATTCCCCGTTTTTAGTGTCTATTTTGCTTTCTATTCTATACATGAACAAACCCCTTTAAAAACCATTGTTACATGATTTAATTAGCTTCAGGTTAATTGTTAAATTGTTAAATTGCTTCATTGTAAAACATAAAACCTTACTGCCTTACTGACATACTGCCAACTTCAAACTGGCTTTTCCTGTTTTTCCTGCTCTTACCTTTAGCAATTTCTAATTTCTGTTTTTTCTGGTTTTTCTGCTTTTCCTGCCTTTAATTAGGCACAAATTTATATCCATAACAGAGTATTCCCGCATGCCCCACTTCAAAGAGTTTTCTAAACTCAAGCTTCACTATCATGCCGATTTTAATATCATCAAAAGCGCAATCCACGATCTGCCCGGTCAGTTTAACTCCATCTTCAAGCTCGATGACTCCGACCGCATATGGGGCTTGATCAGAAAATTGGGCGGGTGGGACACGTATGATCGTATAAGTTATAACCTTTCCCTTCTCTGTCAGTTTGGTCTTCTCCAGCTTCCGGTTTTTACATTCCGGACAAAGCAGCCGCGGAGGAAAAAATATTAGCTCACATCTATTACATTTATTAGCCTCCAGCCTATATCTCTGAGGAATTTCTCTCCAGTATCTTGATGGTGTAGACATATTTCCCTCCTGTCCTATTCTCTTTCCAGAATGTGAACGACACTGCTTCCACCGCTCCCACCCATGTTTTGAGTCATTCCGATCCTGGCGTCCTTAACCTGCCTCTCTCCTGCTTCGCCTCTTAACTGCTTGGTGACTTCAACCACCTGCGCAATACCGGTAGCCCCGACCGGATGGCCTGTTGACTTAAGCCCCCCAGAAGTATTGACAGGGCTTATCCCATCCAGAGCAGTTAAGCCTGCTTCTACTGCTTCACCGCCTTTGCCTTTATCAACAATTCCCAGAGCTTCTGTAACACATATCTCTGCAATAGTAAAACAATCATGGACTTCAAAGAGATCAATATCCTTCGGCTTTTTGTCTGCCATAGCATAGGCTTGTTTTGCGGCTTGATAAGTAGCTTCTAGCCAGGTCATATCTTTTCTCTGGCTTATCTGGATTGTATCTGTAGCATGCCCTGAGCCAGTAACCTTGATAAGCGGTTTTCCCATTTTCCTTGCCATATCTACCGGACAGATAATAGCTGCGGCAGCCCCATCGGTAATGGGAGAGCAGTCCAAAATATTTAAGGGATCAGCAACTTTGACAGAATTTATAACCGCATCCACCGTAATCTCAAAAGGATACTGAGCCAGGGGATTTTTTGAGCCATTATGATGATTTTTAACTGCCACCTTAGCCAGTTGTTCACGGGTCGTGCCAAATTTTTGCATATGAGCACGGGCAATAAGAGCATAAAGGCCAGGAAATGTTATTCCCTGATAGCCCTCATATTCCTGGTCTGCGGCTGTACCCAAAGCATAAGTGGCTTCATCGCCGCCTACATCCGTCATCTTTTCTACCCCACTAACCAGGACAATATCACTCATCCCAGAAGCAACTTCCATAAACCCGAGCCTTAGAGCTAAACCGCCGGAAGCACAGGCTGATTCCACTCTGGTCGCAGGTACTGGAAGCTGACCGAGATAGTCAGCCAGAAGCGATGCTATATGCTCCTGACCTACAAACAATCCCGAAGACATAGAGCCAATATACATAGAATCAAGGCGATCTATTCCAGCATCCTCAAGTGCCAGGAGTGCTGTCTCTACATAGATGTCCCGGAGCGATTGTTTCCAAAGCTCTCCCCATTTTGTCATTCCAATCCCAATTACAGCAACATCTCTCATTTTTTCCTCCTAGTCCGCCTTCCTGATTTTGTGTCTGAACTTGGCATATTCCCCGTATTCAAGGTAATTTTTGTTCTTGTCTAGTAAATCCCTAGTCAGGGGTGCCAGGTTCCGCACCTCTTCAATACGATCGGTTACCTCAAAAATAAAGGCATCACTCCCTGCTCCAGAACCATATGAGACTATCAAGACCATATCCCCGGGTTTGGCTATATCCAGAGTCGCAGCCAATCCCAAGGGGGAAGAACCTGAATAAGTATTGCCAAGTTTATTAACAAGCCAGCCCGGCTCTATCTGTTCTTTCTTAAATCCTAACATCTTTCCTACTCGAAAAGGGAATTTCCCATTGGGTTGATGAAAGATAACATAATCAAAATCTTCCGGTTTCATATCATTATTCTGCATGATCCCTCTAGCTGCACTGGTTACATGTTTGAAATAGGCTGGCTCTCCAGTGAAACGGCCTCCATGCTGGGGATAATACTGGTATTCCCGGCGCCAAAAATCCGGGGTATCAGTCATATAAGCATATGTATCCACTATATTTGCCACTATCTTATCATTCCCGAAAATAAAGGCCGCAGCTCCTGCTGCTGCCGAATACTCAAGGGCATCACCAGGGGCACCCTGGGAAGTATCAGCTCCTACACCCAATCCAAATTTAATAACTCCTGCTTTAACCAGATTCATGGCAACAAACATACCCTCTGTACCGGCTTTACAGGCAAATTCAAAATCTGCTGTATGAACCTCCGGAGTTGCGCCTAAAGCTTCAGCTACTACAGTACCGCTCGGTTTGACAGCATAAGGATGAGATTCAGAACCTATGTATACAGCTCCTATATCCGCAGGGTCTATCTTGGCCCTTTTTATAGCATTCCTTGATGCCTCTACTGACATTGTAATAGTGTCCTGGTCAGGCGAAGGGACTGATTTTTCTTCCAGCATAAGACCTTTCTTATAGCTGGGTGCATCAGTTCCCCAGACCTTGGCGATCTCTTCGACCTTTATCCGGTTCCTGGGAATATATGCGCCATAACCGATTATTCCTTCCATAGATTTCCTCCTGACAGATATTTAAACATTATATAAATTACTAGCTGCTTTGTTTAATACTTGAGCTTGCATTAAGAGAAATTTATATTTTCATAGAAATCATTTTAAGTCAAGAATTTTCGGGGAGTTCCCCCATTTTTTTTACATACTTAAGCAGCAGGCCTTGACACAGGTAAGTTAAAAAGGGGGAACTCCTGTTATACAACAGGGCCGTAGACTGTCCCTTACCATTGACAAATATAATCGCGAATAATTACAATAAAAAAATACATGTTTGTATATGGAACTTTTTTTCTTTGAATCTCGTCTACACAGGTGTGATAAGTGGAAATAGAAAAAATTATAAAAAACTGCCTGGAAGGCAGACAAGGAGCCTGGGAAATGCTGGTTAATATTCACTCAAAAAGAATTTTCAACCTAGCCTACCAGTTCTCCGGCTCATACCAGGCAGCTGAAGATTTGACCCAGGAGATCTTTCTAAAACTCTATAATTCTCTTTCTAAGTTTGATATCAATAAAAATTTTAACGCCTGGCTTATGACTCTATCCAGAAATTACCTTATCGACCAATACCGAAAAAGAAAACTGGAAAATACATCCCGCGACGAGTTCAGCGAACATCTCCTGGTTTCAGACACCTATAAAGGACCGGAAGAAGGAATTTTGGAGAAAGAAAACAAAAAATTGATCTGGGAAGGATTCGACCACCTTTCACCGGATATCCGGATGGCAGTTATCCTAAAAGATATCCAGGGGAAAAAGTATGATGATATCGCAGAGATAATGTCCCTTCCCCTGGGAACTGTAAAATCCCGTATAAGTCGAGGAAGAATTCTACTTGCAAAAACTCTCAAAGAAAAGAAGGAGGAAAGCAATGGAATGTAAACATTATGAGAAGCTTTTATCTCCTTATCTGGAAAACAGCTTGCCTATAGACGAAAGAAAGGCTGTAAAAGCACATTTGGATATCTGTCAGGACTGCCGCAGCCTTCTGGGATTTATGCAGGAGACAATTAAATCACTCTCAGATTTTCCTGAAGTGGAAATAACTCATGATCTATTCAACCGTCTCAGACAAATACCGGAAAAGAAAAATAGATTCAAACTGAGATTTGACTTTCTACTTCGCCCTTCGCTCCAGCCGGTTTTGGCTGCTGCTACCATTTTGCTTACTTTGTTCTCTTTCTACGCATTTAATCCCAACCGTGATCAGATCAACAGGTCGGTCAACCGCCAGATGCATCTTGGATTCAGCAAGATTGAAAAACTTTATGCCCGGGCAGAATCCTTTACTGATTCCTTAGGCAAATATAAGGATGATATTATGGTTTCGCTCAAAAATCTAAATCCTTTAAGCGGAGACGAGGAATAAACTAATGATATTAATGGAGGTATAAAATGGAAGACAAAATCGTTGTTAAAAAACTCCCAAAATCCCCGGGATTGGCTGGAGTCTTAGCTTTTTTCTTTCCCTTCGGAGTAGGCCCCCTTTATAATGGGCAATACCGGAAAGCTTTGATTTACTTTTTTATTTTCGCAGGTTTGGTGACTCTCCAGACAAGCGGTCACAATCAGCCATTCTTAGGATTATGCTTGGCCGGATTTATTTTCTACCAGATATTTGATTCTGTTCAGATTGCAAAAAATATAAACCGCAGATTTTTACAGCAGGACGAAAAAGTAATCGAAGAAATCGAAGAAATTCCAGAAATGGTTAAATCAGGCTCAATCTTCTGGGGAGCATTCATTATTCTACTGGGCGGAATGCTTCTTTTAGCCAACTTCGAGATCTTAGACTATAACACCCTGTGGGAATTCTGGCCTGTAATAGTAATTGCAATAGGTATAAAACTCATAGCTGGTTACTTTGTCTCAGAAAAAAAGAAAACTGAAGGAGAAAAAAATGGCTGATCAGAGAAGAAGAGACCCACTTGCATGGGGAGTTATCTTGATCGTTCTAGGAGCAATCTTCCTTTTTCATAACATGGACATCGGCATCTGGGATTTCAGTGCCAGACTCTGGCCTTTAATACTCATTTTCTGGGGTGGGTGGAAGCTGTATTTCGGTCTTAAAGACCGCAATGAAAACAGTAAAAATATTCGAGAAAAAAAATGAAATTCAAAGAGGTTTTTCTTTTAGTCCTTGTCATTGCAGCCGGAGTTTTTTTCTACCATGCTCAAACCGGAAAACTCAATATCTCCTTTGATTGGGATGATGGATTGTTTTTCTCCTATGAGGAATTTGTATTTCAGGAATCACAGGAGCTGGCCCCCCCCTTTCCCCGAGAGTTGCAAATCATCAATGCTCACGGTGATTTAACCATAGAAGGAAACGACCAAGATAAAATTCAAATTCTTTTTAAGAAGAAAATAAGACGCAGGACTGAGGAAGAAGCAAAAGAAATTGCAGATAGACTGAGAATGATAATAAATGAGGAGGACCGCCGTATAACCATTTCGACAAATCGAAGCGATTTTAAACGAAAAAGATTCAGAACCGATTTCCGCATCTTAGTCCCTGCCGGGATGAATATTACTGTAAAAAACTCCTTCGGACTGGTTAAAGCTTCAAATATCGGCAATGCTGATATCTACAATACCCACGGGAAAGTTTTTGCCACAGATATTGAAGGAAATCTCATTCTGCAAAATAGTTACCAGGATGTGACTATAGAAAATGTCCTATATGACTGCCATATAGAAAGCCGGCATTCTACAGTTAGTGCCTATGGTATTAAAGGCAGCACTATGATCGTTCACAGATATGGCAGAGTTCACCTTGAAGACCTGTCTCAAACATTAACCATTGAAGGCTCGCATTCTAAAATATTCGGACAAAACATAACCGGCCCAGCTGACATTGAAAGTTCTTATGAAAAAATCAGCCTGATCGATATAGGACCAGTTGTAGTCAGGGGTAATCACTCCCCAATCGACATTCAAGATGCCTGGGGAAGTGTTGAGATCAACGACCATTACAGTAAAGTTGAATTAGAAAATATCGAGGGAGACCTTTATATCACAGGAAAAAGCACCGGGATCACTGCTAAATATATCAGAGCAAACAGTATTTATATAAACACAACCTATAAAAATATTTCGTTAGAAGATTTTGCCGGAAAAACTTCAATAACATTATCTCACGGAAACATCCTACTCAATCCTGCTCCTCTTACTCATTCTATCGAAGTTAAGGCTGCCTATTCAGGAATTATATTTTTATGGCCGGATAAGGAACAATATTTATTTGAAGCCCAGACAAAACATGGAGATATCCAGTGGAATCTTCCAGAAGAGCCTTCTGTTCGGGTAACAAACGGAAATTCAATTGTGAAAGCATTTATGGATAAGGAACAAAGTAGAGCCATAAGGCTTTCCACAAGCTACGAGACAATACTGGTAAAAAAGAATAAGTAAAAGGGGTGGAACAGATATCCCTCTATTTATATCCGTAGATCTTTTCTGAAAGGTATCCGTTTATCCTGATATTAAAGTATGAGATAAGATTAGCAAGATCTTTTTTATATTTTGTTACATAACGAACAAATCGCAGTTCATTCTTAAAAAGTAAGTTTTCAAACTCATCTACCTCGTCCCTAAGTTCTATCAGATAGTGGTTAATGGTTCGATACTGGGCATTGATATCGATTAAATCTTCTTTTTTTAATTTCGAAAAATCAAGACTGGGGGGTAAAGATTGTAATAAAAGAAAACTTTCAGTCTGAAGGTCATTGACATATTCGCTTATTTCTTGAAAAAATGACTTATATTTAACTGGCTTTTTTAATCTCTGTTCCGCTTTTTCCAATAAAATTTCATTCTGGTCCTTTAGCGATATTATTAAATCTTTTATTCCAAAATATTTCCGCTTGAACTGAAATAAATCAATAAAATCCCGTCCGATATAGATTTTATCTTTGTAATTCCGCATTAATTCACGAGCTGTATGGGTATAGAACTTGATTTCATAACACCGCCCATTAGAATCCCTTTCTCTCAGCCGGGCTAGTACAAGAAAGTTATTCTGTTCTATAAAATAACTGTTTACATCCAAAAGAACAGAATACATTGTCAAATTCTGCATTATGTACTCTTTGAGATAATTTAGAGTATCAGTTTTTTTTATGATAAATTCCTGGATATCTTCATTAGTAGTGGGATTAATAACTGTATAAGATGGAGAAAGCAGATAAAGTATCATTCCTGATCCAAGTTCAAAATGAAAATTTTTTAAAACATTCTTATGAAGATAATCATAAATGAATGGTTTTAGTTTTGGGACTTTTTTTATATCAAGCTTTGACAGTTCTTCTACTTCGTTCATTTAATCTCCACTTTCTCGTGTTTAAATGTTATCACTTAAAATTAAAAAAATCAATTGCGTTTTAACCATTCAGGGTTTAAATAGCGGCTTTTTTCTATCTCCCCAACAGCGGTTTTTTCTTTTTTCGTTAAGGTTTTAGGCTTTAATTTTATGCCAAAATATTCTGAAAAACCTGAAGCTAAATAGCTCACCACACTGTCAAAATAGACATCTCTGCCTAATGCAGATGAAACAGGGATCATACGAATTTTCTCTCTTCCTTTAGCCAAACAGGAAACCCTCTCTAACTTTTCATCATCTTCCTTAAGGGGAATAGAGCCGTGCTGTAAGAACTTATCGCCTACTCTCTTCTGAGCACTGCCGATGATCTTTTTTCCTGCAACTTCAATTTCATTTTTTGCCGGATAGGAAAAACAGGGGAGATTTCCTCTTATATAATCTGGATTAGATGTTTCTGCCAATAAGGGCGCCATACCCATTGCTTTTAATCCGGAAATTAGGGCTTCAGAGATCCGCTTATAAGACTCGCTTATTGTAGTAGTAAATAATTCTTTATCCGAGGAACAAATACAATAGGTTACTTCTTTGCTATGAAGAACCAGTTTTCCACCGGTAATACGTCTTACTATATCGATTCCGTGTTCGTGGCAGTAATCTTCGTTGACAACCTCCCTGTTTTTTTGCGAGTAACCTAGAGACACTGTGGGATTTTTCCAGGAATAAAATCTTAAATATGTCACTGGAACATCTGTAAGCGATTGAAAGAGATAATCATCAACCGCCATATTCCATGATCCTTGTAAAGGAGTGCTATCTAGAATAAATTCCCAGGCTTTCATGTTTCCATCACCTTTTATTAACCTGAACTATTCATAAAAAATGAAATTCGGGTATGGCTTGTGCTCGCTTCAGATTTTTAACGCCATTCCTCTTCGTTTTTCTCGGCTGCTGCGTAACTCCCCCCGTCCGTGGGTCAAACATACTCGCAGCCCGACTACGTCGGATTCCCTCGAAAAGCCTCATCAGAAGGCTAAATCTTCAATGTCGCCTCAGCCATATCAGAATTTCATAATATACAAATCATTTGACTAAAATTAAAGGTTGTATTTATTTTATTTTCGCTTTTACTATTTCCTGTATTTGTCATAGCTTGGCTCCTGAATAATTCAGGTAAAAAATATCGATACGTCAGGATCGAATTGGGATTTAAAGAGCGGACAACGGGATTCGAACCCGCGACCCCGAGCATGGGAAGCTCGTGCTCTACCAACTGAGCTATGTCCGCCTAAAAAACTATGCTTTGATACCCAATTTAGAAATCTATATACAAAGTCAAAATTTGTCAAGAAATAATCATTTGAGAAGTCACTCCATTTTTTCTAAGCTTCTGAGCCTTAAGCAATAATCAGGTCAGTTGATACGAAAACACGCGGAGTTCTTAATCAATTGACCTGATTCTTTTTAACGCTTTAACTGCAGACTGCAAATTGC
>JAUWTR010000066.1 GCA_030614645.1 Candidatus Aminicenantota bacterium | reverse complement strand
TCATTAAAATCGCAAGGGATCTCCGATTCAAGGTGGATTTCCACTCCGAAACCTATATTTTTTACCCAGCCGGAATATTTAAGTTTTCGGGCTGTCCTGTATATAAAGGGTCTGAATCCGACGCCTTGTACAACACCGAATACAACTGCTTCTATTGCCTTTGATTTTTCCATATTGAATCAAACTACTAAGCTGAACTATTCATAAAAAAATGTCGAATTGTGAATAATTCAGGGTAACTAGAGTTAGTGTTTATCTATATTTTTAATTTGTTTTTTAATGTTATTTTCTCGATGGTAACTGCGGTCTATCTTGGAATATAATATTGCTAATTCTTTGTGGTCGATCCGTTTATCATTGACCAACCGACCCAGGTTCTGATAAAGCGGTTTTTTATTTTTATCAATTTCCAAGATTTTTACTGTTACTTTATGCCTGGTTTTTTCCCATTCTTTGATTTCTTTATGGAATCTACGAGTTTCATGCTTATTTTTTTCATTTATTGATTTGATTTGCTGGATGTATTCGCTCTTTTTATCCTTTTGTTTTTCTGCTTCTTTTTCAAGTTTTGTTTTTTTCTTGATTTGTTCATCAATAGCTTGGTCTATTTCCTTGATGTCTTTTGCTAAGCATTTGATCTTTTTAGTGCTTTCTTCTTTTTCTGCATTTGTTTTCTCGGCAGATAGGTCTTTGCTATTATTTAGCTCATAGACTTTCTTATTTGTATCATTCATTTTTTTAACTGTTGCTTCACGTGACTTTTGATGTTGAATGATTTGTAAACTAATTGCGTTTTCTTTTTCGCTGATCTTGATTAGTCTTTGGTTTATAGCGTTTTTGTCGGTTTCCAATTGAGCTTGATTGATATCATGTTTTTTTTGGACTTTTTCAAGGGTTTTTTTTAAATCCTGGATCTTTTTTTCACGCTCTTTTTGTTCTGATCGTTTGGCAGATAGGATTTCTTCCATTGAGGCAAGTTTACTGAGGACAGCTTCTCCTGTGCTAATTTCTATGCTTTCTTCCCAGCATTTTTGACCTATTTCTAGGATAAAATTTTCCTGCTTCATATTTTCACGCTTCAATATGGAATGAAGCCTAATTTTTATTAGATTTTTTTTGATTCCGGAAAAAAAAGAATCCAACCTGCGCCTCATATCTTTATTCCTGAGAAAAATAAAAGAAAGCAGGAGGATGATGATACAAAGCAGAAACCAGAAGATCCAGTAAGGGAGGCCTTCCCGTGATCCTTCAGTTAAATTTTGGGCAGTGAAAACACTTGCTAATAACATTTTCATTTTTTTCTTATTTCTGAGGGCAGCATATTTTTATGATTAAGGGAAGGTTTTTCACCGGAATTCTGAATCACCCATTTGATAAGATAGGTTGAAGCTGGGAGGTTTTCTTCAAAAATGGATTGAATATCTCCTTCAGAGTTGAAAAAACCTCCTTGAAGGGTGTATATGGGTGGAAGTTCAATCGTAAAAGAGGGGATCGTATATACTCCTAATGCCCAATCGGTTGTATCTCCATTGGTTAAATATAGGGTCGAGCTGGCTCGCCCATAGTCATAAATACGGCCGTGTACTGCCTGGATACGCTCAGACATAGCTTGGGACAAGTTATTAAGAAGATCATCAATTTGAGAAGGCCCTGCTTTATACCCCCAGGGGTAAAGGATTACTTGGGAGAAGTTATGGTAGCTTACCAGGGCCTTAAAGTCATGTTTAGATACTAACTCGTGTATGGCTTGGGTCTCAGGTTCGGAAAAGGGAGATTGTCCACGAAAGGATTGAGAAATGGAATCGGGGCTGGAGCCTAGGTTGTCAAATCCCCACCTGAAGGAGTAATTGCGGTTAAGGTCGACACCATATGTCCCATCTCCATTATCCCGCCGGTTTTTCCGCCAGTATCGGTATACATAGATACTGTATTCCAGCCCGTCAGGATTGACAATCGGTACTATCCAGATCTCGCTGTTGTCAACGAGAGCTTTAATGTCCGGGTTGGGATTGTAATTATCAGTAAGGAATTTTGCCAGCATTAAAGGAACCTCGACTGATATCCATTCGCGGGCATGATGGCAGCCGAGAAAGAGGAGTTCCCCCTCATTTTCTTCCGACCCTACATGGTCGCTGATTTTGATAGCCGAAATATTACGATCTTCGAGGCTTGTGCCAATAACATGGACTTTGGCTATGTTAGGATATGTTTTTTCAATGGAAGCAAGCTCCTGTTCTGTTTCCATGTAGGAATGAAAGCTTCCATTTATTCCTCCTTGGATAGAAGCTGCATTTGTCCTAAAGGGAGGGAATTTGCATGTTTCGATAGAATAGGGGATGCCCTCCTGGTTTAATTTGAGAAGGTCGGATATGCCTGTGACTATATAGATCTTTCCATCTTTTTCCATTAAAAAATCAAGGTGCATTTTTTTAAGTTTTTCTATAGTTTGCGGATTTTTGTTAATGCTGATAATATCCCAATTTCCAATATCCTGTGGAAAAGACGGAGAGATCAGCAGGATGGTTAAACTGAAGATAACTAATATTTTTTTCATGTTTTAAAACCTAAACCCAAGTGTCATGGTTGTTTTCTTGGTTTTTAGATTATTGCCGGAACCGGTTTCGAAGCCAAACATAAATCCTAGGTCAAGAAAAAAATGCTTTCCTCTGATCCCAAGCCCAGTTGTAATGTAATGATATTTTGAGGACGGTTTCTTCATCGGCTGGGGATCATAGCTAAATCCGGCCCAGCCCGGAATTATTAAAAGACGATTAAAAATCTTGAGAGAACTCACATATTTAATACCGGCATTGATTATGACTGTATTTTTGAAATCTCTTTTGAGTTCTTCCCCGAAGTAATCGACTTTGTAATTTTCCCAATTGAAGAAACTGACATCTAAGGCAAAACTGATGGGGTTGGAAATCCTGTAATTGAGACCGGCTCCTAAAACTAATGGCTGTTTGAAGCTGCTTTTATGGGATATTTCAATGGATATATCCGTATTTCCTGCTGGAGTAAAGTTACGCAAATGGCTTTTACTGTCAGCTTTCCTGGTATAGGGAGACCGGAATATAGTTGCGAGCATAATATCCTGGCTGATATTAAAAATAAGGCCGCCGTTAATATAGTATCCGTCAATATCATGATGTTTATAATCGGCAATTGTGATATCTGGCATAAAGCTTTTATCTTCCCAGTTCCTCTCTAAAGAGCCCTTAACAAAGTTAATCCCGATACCGGCTGAAATCCAGGAACTAAATCGTTTTGAGAAAGAGAGATTTAGATTGCTCAGGTTGCCTTTTTGAGAATACTCAATGGATCTATTCAGATTGTCCTGGTAATAGGACTCGTATTTGGCTGTTGGCCTGCTGTAATTCTCTAATTCTGCCATGGATACTGCTATCCCCCAGCTCCCGAAATTATATGATATTCCTATGAAATCAAGAGCGTAGATCGTAATAGGTGAATTCTCTTCACTATGAAGGAGTCCTGTATTGATGAAACCATACTTATTAAGCTCTGCGGATTGGATAGATGAATTGAAAGTCAGAGTTAGCTTAGGAAGTTTGCTTATCAGCGCCGGGTTAGTAAGCACAGCTGAGCAATCAGTGGTGTTGGTGAAACGCACATTCCCCATTCCGGTAATCGAGCCGGTTGCTGGTCCAAGGAGATTCCAGGTCATCAGAGGGGCTTCATCTTCGTACTGGCCCAGGAAAAGCTGTGCATTTAATGCTGAAGGAAATAAAATGAATAGGGTAATAATTGTCATTGCAAGTTTTTTCATTTCTTTTCATTCTAACTTTCTTTTTTATTGTTTGCAAATAAAAGCTAAATTCCATAGACTATATTTTTTTCCGGATTATTCTTGATTTTTGTGAATGATTCAGGTTTTTTTGGAGATATAATGAATAATGAGAATATACGGCGGATAAAGATTATAGGAACTGGATTTTATGTTCCTGAAAAGATTTTAACCAATGCAGACTTGGAAAAAATGGTTGATACTTCAGACGAGTGGATCACTACCCGCACTGGGATCAAAGAGCGTCATATTGCTTCACCAGAGGAGACCACTTCTGACTTGGCAATTGAAGCCGGCCACAGTATTCTAAAAGATGCTGGCTTAACAGTGGATGATATTGACCTGATTATTGTCGCAACTTCCACCCCGGATACGTTATTTCCTGCCACCGCATGCTGGGTACAGAAAGGCCTTGAAGCTGATCATATTCCAGCATTTGATATATCAGCTGGATGTACAGGCTTTATATATGGAATGATCTTAGCTGGGGGTTTGATTCTTAGCGGGACAAATAAGAGGATTCTTTTGATAGGAGCCGAGTGTTTGACAAAGATCACAAACTGGAACGACCGCAACACATGTGTTCTTTTCGGTGATGCTGCTGCTGGAGTTGTACTGGAAGCAACAGAGGAGGATTGCGGAATGCTTTCTTCTTACTGGAAAGCGGACGGAAATTTGGGTGGAGTATTGATACAGCCGGGTGGAGGAGTACGCCAACCTTGTTCCCAGGAAGTTCTGCAGCAAGATCTCCGGTATCTTACTATGCGGGGGAATGAGGTCTTCAAGCATGCTGTTAAGCGCATGGGGGAGGCAGCTGTTGAGGTTATAAAAAAAGCAGGATTGCAAAAGGAAGATATTGATCATTTGATTCCCCATCAGGCCAATGCTAGGATCATTGATGCTACCGGCCGCAGGGTCAAACTTGATAAAGAAAAAGTCATTTCTATAATTCACAAATATGGGAATGTTTCGGTTGCTACTATCCCCATTGCCCTTCACGAGATAAAAGAAAGCGGCAAGCTAAAGCCTGAAGATATCGTCGTAATGGTAGCTTTTGGAGCAGGCTTTACCTGGGGCGCAGTGACTTATAAATGGTGATCTGAAAATAGCAAATAAAAGTCATTTTATTATCTAAAATTATTGCAATTTTATATTATATATCCTATAATAATTATCGTATTTATAATAACCTTTTAAAGAGGATAGCCTCTTTCTTAAAATTAGCAGGAGTTGAACATGAATAGAACAACTAAAGCATTAACTATTTTGAGCTTGGGAATTTTGGCAGTGGTATTGACTTTCAATTTTCTTATTGCAAGGGTTAATGATCAAGCTGCTCCGGAGTTTACTCTAATTGCTTTAGATGGCACAGAGGTGACTCTAAGGGATTTTGAAGGCAAAGTTTTATTTCTTAATTTTTGGGCGACCTGGTGCTCCCCATGCCGGCAGGAGATCCCAGGGTTTCTGGAAATATATGATAAATATAAAGACGAAGGTATGGAAATATTGGGTGTGTCCCTTGATCGTCAGGGTCCGGATGTAATTAAGCCATTTGCTGAAAAAATGAAGATAACCTATCCCTTGGCTATGGCCAACAATGAGATCATGCAGGCTTATCAACCCGGTCAGTATATCCCTGCTACCATAATAATCGACAGGGAAGGCAATATACACAATAAGCATGTAGGATATATGGATAAAACCCAGGTAGAAAAAATGTTTTTAGAATTAAAGTGACGTTGTGTTGCTTTCTTTATTGCTTAACCAACCTCCCGCCAAGAACAAGTGCTTTTTCGTTAAGCGGGATTAGATGGTGATGACGCTCGGGCAGGGTTTCTTTCAGCGCAAGCAACACGGATTCTTTTTTAACCAGATCACTATTTATTTTAAGCAGAGCCCCTAATACTACCATGTTCATGACTTTTACATTTTTCAGCTCTTCAGCTGCTATATTAATAGCTGGTATTTCATAAGCTTTGATGTCTTTACGCTTCGGTTTTTCTTTGATAGTACTGCTTTCCCAGATGAGTATGCCGTTCTGTTTGATATTCGGCTCGAATTTATGCAATGAAGGTAGATTTAGGACAACTGCCATGTCATATTCATTGACGATGGGAGAAGATATCTCTTTATCACTGATATTTACCATACAGTTAGCAGTACCGCCCCTCATCTCTGGTCCGTAAGACGGCATCCAACTTACGTTTTTCCCTTCTTTCATGGCTGCATAAGCCAGTATGGTCCCCATGGAAAGTACTCCCTGACCTCCGAATCCAGCAAAAACCATTTCCTCTAACATCTATTTTTCCTCCGGCTTTTTAAAGATACCTAAGGGATAATAAGGGAACATTTTTTCTTTGAGCCATTCCAAAGATTCCTCCGGGGTGCACTTCCAACCGGAGGGGCAGTTAGAGGCTACTTCGATAAATGTAGTCCCCAAACCCTGCATCTGGTATTCAAAGGCCTTCTTAATAGCCCGTTTTGCTTTTCTGGCATTAGCAGGAGTATTGCAGCTTACTCTTTCCACATAGGCTACAGCCTCGAATTGTGAAACCATTTCGCACATCTTCAGAGGAAAGCCGGCTTTTTTTAGATCGCGTCCGTAAGGGGAGGTTGTGGTTTTCTGTCCTTCCAGAGTTGTGGGAGCCATCTGCCCGCCGGTCATTCCGTATATTCCGTTGTTAATGAAGATGAAGGTGAAGTTTTCCCCTCGGTTGCAGGCATGGATGGTCTCAGCAGTACCGATTGCAGCCAGGTCTCCATCACCCTGATATGAAAAGACGATCTTGTCCGGATGCATACGTTTAATCCCGGTTGCGACTGCAGCAGCTCTCCCGTGGGCCGCCTCCTGTATGTCCACATCCATATAATCATATGCAAAAACTGAACATCCCACAGGGCATACTCCGATGGTTTTTTCTTGAATGCCCAATTCTTCAACTACTTCCATCATCAGCTTATGTATTGTTGAATGGAAACAGCCTGGGCAGTAATGCATGCGTTTTTTGCGTAATGTTTTAGGTTTTTGATATATTAGTTCATACCCTTCCTTCATGATCGGCTCCTTTCTTGCACTGCAGTAAATATTTCCTTTGGTGTGGGGATTATTCCACCCATGCGCCCATAAAAATAAACGGATTTTTTTCCGTTGACTGCCAGTTTGACGTCCTCTACCATCTGGCCGGCATTCATCTCTACTGAGATTAAAAATTTCACCTGCTTGCGGGCGGCGATGTCTGCAATTTGATTAGCTGGAAAGGGCCATACAGTTATCGGCCTGAACAGTCCCACTTTTAAGCCTGCTTCCCGGGCCATGTCAACTGATTTCTTGGAAATGCGCGAACTAAGCCCAAATGAAACAATGATTATTTCGGCATCGGCTGTTTTATATTCTTCAAAGCGGACTTCATTTTCCTCGATCTTTTTAAATTTTGCCTGCAATTCTATGTTTTTCTCTTCCATCTCTTCGGATTGGATGTAGAGCGAGGTAAGGAAATTTCTTTCCTGTCCCGGCTTTTTTCCCGTTGTAGCCCAGGGTTTGTCAGGTTTATATTCAATCGGGTCGGGGAGCTGAACTTTTTCCATCATCTGCCCGATCGCTCCGTCTGAAAGGAGCATCGCTGGTGAACGGTATTTATCGGCCAGTTCAAATCCCAGATAGACATGGTCGACCATTTCCTGGACCGAATTTG
>JAUWTR010000196.1 GCA_030614645.1 Candidatus Aminicenantota bacterium | reverse complement strand
CTCCCAAAACCAGTTTAAGACTGTACTTATGGATACAGTATATCTGGTCCAAGAAGGATATTGGAATCTGGTTTATGCTATCGAAGATTTTAAAGTCAAACAGCAATCCCTGCAGCTGGCCAGAGACCTGCTGAAAAAGAACAAAAAAGAAGTCGAAGTCGGCAAAATCGCCCCTATAGAGATCCTTAATGCTGAGGCAGTAGTTGCCTCCCGTGAGGCTGATATTCTCCAAGCTGAGACACTTATCCGGAAAATGGAGGATAATCTAAAAAACCTGCTTAACATTTCCATAGAAGATGGAGCAGAGCTTGAAAAAATTGTGCCCCTAGATGAACCGAGATTTGAAAAGGTTGACGTTTCTTTTGAGGCAGCATTACAACAGGCTGTACAAAACCGGCCTGATATAAAAATTAATGCAACAACTATAAAAACCAATGAATTAAATTTTAAGGTCGCTAAAAACCAGATGCTTCCTGGATTAAGCTTGGACTTTTCCTACTGGAGTCCGGGAATTTCTGGAGACAGGGTTCTTTATCTGAATGACAATCCCTTCTCTGGTATAATAGTCGGCAAAGAAGCGGGGAGTGCTGGAGATTCTATCAAGGATGCTTTTAACCAGCTTTATAAAAACTGGACTGTCGGGCTTACTTTAAGTGTTCCTTTGAGCAATTTCACTACCAGAGCTGATTTTGTTAAAGCCAGGATGCAGCTGGAACAGAGTCTTGTGGCCCAGGAAAATGTGAAGAAACTGGCTGTATTGGAAGTCAAGGATGCGGTAAGAGACATCAATACAAATTCAAAGCGGGTAGAGGCCTACAGGGTGGCGCGAGAATTGGCGGCAAAACGGCTGGAAGCCGAGGAGAAGAAGCTAAATGTCGGGTTGACAACTAATTATTTTGTACTTCAGTACCAGGAAGAAATGGCTACAGCCCGTTCCTCTGAGCTTAAAGCCCTGATTGACTATAACCTGGCACTTGCAAAACTGGAAAAAGCAGTTGGTACCAGCCTGGACATGCGGAATATAAAAATTACTGATATGCAGTAAGATTTAAATTTATAAGTTTGCTTCCGCTTTATAAGTATTTTTCGCAGGAGGGGAGAATGAAGTCATGCTCTATAGTTTTGATATTTGCTGTAATGCTCCTGGCGGCATGTATAGGTCCTGAAAGGACAGAACCGGCTGATCTGGTATTGCGAGGGTGTAAAGTAGCAACTGTAGATGCTGATTTTTCCATACATGAAGCCATAGCCGTGAAGGGGGATAAGATCATCTTTGTAGGCAGCAATAAGGATATAGATGAATATATCAGCCCTGAAACCAAAGTTATAGAGCTGGAAGGAAAACTCGTCCTTCCCGGGCTTATCGACTCTCATGCCCATCTGCACAGCCTGGGTGAAGAACTTACATATCTGAATATAACAGGCACTACCAGTTTCTATCAAATAGTCGATATTGTTGCAGAAAGGATTAAAACTGCTGAGCCGGGCGAATGGATAATCGGGGGCCGCTGGGACCAGAATGACTGGGAGGACCAAACTTTTCCCATACACGATGCCTTAAGCAAAGTCTCGCCAGATAATCCAGTTTATTTAGGGCGAATAGATGGTAATTCCGCTTTTGTTAACCGGAAAGCCCTGGAAATCTCAGGGATAACCAGAGATACCCAGGACCCGTATGGGGGTGTTGACCTACGCAAGCCTAATGAAGAGCCAAGCGGAGTATTAATTAACCGGGCAATGAACATTGTTTTAAAGCACAAACCAGAGAATTCGCCCGAACAGGCTAGAGATAAATTTTTAAAAGCAGTAGAAAGCTGCCTGGCGGCGGGACTTACTGGAGTCCACGAGGCCGGTGTAGGGCCGGATGAGATCGGTCTCTATAAAGATTTGATCGAACAAGGTCAGCTTCCTCTCCGTTTGTATGCTATGCTGGGTAAGCAGGAAATGTCTACTCTGGAAGGCGATCTGGTTTCATATTTTAAAAAACACCGTATAGAGAATTTCGGCTCCCATTTCCTTTCTGTACGCAGTATTAAACTTTTTTTTGATGGAGCACTGGGCTCCCGGGGAGCAGCTTTTTTCGAGCCTTATACAGATGACCCAGGCGAAACAGGCCTGTTAAGGATCACACCCGAATATATCACCAAAGTCGCTCGAGCAGCTCTTGAAGCTGACATGGGAGTAAATACCCATTGTATTGGTGTCCGCGGCAACCGCCTATGTCTTGACGCCTATGAGGCAGCCCTAAAAGAACACCCGGATAAAGATCACCGCTTTAGGATAGAACACGCCCAGATCGTAAGGGCCGAAGATATAGAAAAGTTTGTCTCTCTTGGTGTGATTCCGGCCATGCAGCCGACTCACTGCACTTCAGATATGTCTTTTGTGGAAACAAGGGTGGGGAAACAAAGGGCCGCCGGAGCTTATGCCTGGAGGTCTTTTCTTGAGGCTGGGTGTATTATTCCCTGTGGTTCCGATTTTCCGGTAGAGTCGAATAATCCGATGTTAGGCATCTATGCCGCCATAACCCGCCAGGATACTGTTGCAAGGCCAGAAGGGGGATGGTTTCCTGAGCAGCGCATGACTATTCAGGAAGCAGTTAAAGGTTTTACTATCTGGGCAGCTTACGCCGCCTTTCAGGAGGACATCCTGGGTTCGATAGAAGTCGGAAAATTGGCGGATTTTACAGTACTGGATAAGGATATTCTAAAAATCACGCCTCAGGAGATCCTTACTACTAATGCTGTTTTTACTATTGTCGGAGGAAAAGTCCGATTTCATTAAACGGGTTCCTATATATACACTTCCCGTTGTACCGTGGATGGAGATAACATCGCGATTACGGATCTTATGGCTAATTATGCCGTCTTTCCCGACAATCACAGCTTCGCGCTTTTGTGAGTCTACCTGCAAGCCCGTTGCGCCCATGACTGCGTTATAGTCTCTTTTTTCAATGCCGTTGACCGCAATAGCGGCGTGAGAAGTCGATCCGCCTTTGGATGCGAGCAAGGCGTCAGCTGAGAGTATCAAGGGGATATGCTCTGGAGCTGGACTTTCTAGGATCAAGAGCAAGCCGTCTACATCGTCTCGCTCTGAAAGATCCTCGTGCCTGAGCTTCTCAAGTTCCTCTTTGTCAAAGGTAACGATGCCACGAAAAGCACCGCCACGAATACCGATACCCTGTGTTGCCTCTTTGCCTGGGTCTTTAAAGGCCGTCACCTTCTGATTCTTCCCAATCTCTGCTGCCCTGGCTTGCAGGATGCTGAGAACTCCGTGCTCGACAGTAAACTCGATTTCCTGGTCCGTTCCCATAAACCGCCGCAGCTTAGCGACGCTGTGGCGCAGGCGTCGGGCTAGCATAGGCATTAACGACTCGAGCTCCTCGATGGGATTGAAAGATATTGACTTTGTTAAACCGCCGACAAGGTCGTCACCCGCAGCTGAAAATTTAAAGTCTCCTGTAAGGGTGCGTACACCCAGCTCTGTGACATGGCTCCGCGGGATCACTCCGGTAAGTGATGCCTGAGTTTCGTCCATGCCAATGCGAATATCATCGCTCTTCTGGTTCCCCATCGCCATTTCCTGGACTATCGCTGCCGTTTGCCATGAGTCGCAAATGCCCTTGATCTCACGATATCGGCAAGCTGCGTTGCTGTTCCAGGAGTCGAACACTGCGTGCAAGGCCGTGAATAACTGTTTGAGAGGATCTTGAAGCATATCCTCCAAAGCCTTGCCATATCCCTCTTTTTGGAGGATCTTTTTTGTTACATCAGCGATCTCCTTCATTTTTTCCCACGGCAGGTCGTGTTTATATTTCACTTTGTATCGCTGTTTGATTTTATCCACGATATTGTATGATTCCATGTCTAGGCCCCATACAGTCTGCCCGAATGAAGCGAGAAACCGCCGATACGAGTCGTAGGCACACCAGGGATTCTTTTTAGCCAGGCTATTTACAATCTCATCGTTCATTCCTACGAAAAGCACTGTTGATAGCATTCCCGGCATGGAAAATACCGAGCCGCCGCGGATGGCGAGCAACAGGGGATGATCGGGGTCTCCAAACCTTTTGAATAGGCCGGTCTGCTTGGAGATGTCGTTTTCAAGGATTCGGAGGTGTTTGACGACCTCATCATATATCTTCTCCTCTTTTTTATTCTTATATGCATTGCTTAGAGGAAATGATGTGGGAAGGATAAAACCATCCTTGGTTGGGAGGTTCAGATAGCTGATATAGATAAGGCCGGATCCCTTGCCGCCATACAAATTGCGGAGGTTGAGTGTGGAGTTATCGCTCTCAACTCTCTGCTTGATCTTTTCTCGATGTGAGAGATGGATAATGTCAAATGCATCCGGGGGAGAAGCTGAGCCGAGACCTACGGTGCTAGTGTGGTCTTCTACTTCCTCCTCGATATAAGTGCGGGCAATGTCAGTGAAGTGTGCCATGCTGTTTTGATCATGCATACACCGCTTTATGTTCGCCAGGGCTTCCCTTAGCTCTTCTTCATTGAATTTGATCTT
>JAUWTR010000123.1 GCA_030614645.1 Candidatus Aminicenantota bacterium | reverse complement strand
TGCCAGTATAAAAAAAGATGAAGACCTGTACCGTAAGATAAGATATAAGTATCTTCTAAAAAAATAATAATTGGGCCGGCCACAATTAAAGCATAGATGTCTGGTAGAGATAATATGCCCGGGAATCAAGCTTTTTTCTTGCTGCAGCTTGTTCCAGCTATTTTAAAGGAGATCTATAATCGACTTGGATCCTATCAAACAACACATGAGCTCCGGCTTTAATGACCTTCTGGAAAAGCATATAATCCGGCTTTTTTTCAAGGTATATAACAATATTTGCGCCGGATGAGCGGGTGGATTTTACAATATCCTTTAAAACCGGATGGTCTTCCTCGCTCTGTATACTTTTGTCGGATATATGAATCCAGGCACCATTCCTCCCCACTTCAACAAGAGCAGGGTCAAGCGCACCGTGATGGTAGTAGACAAGCCGGCTTTTTCCAGAACAACAACTAGCCGCCAGCTGGTTTAACAAAGATAAGTCTCTTTCTTTTTCTTTATTTGAGGTATAAAGATAAGCTCCTCTCAGCCCAAGGGAAACTATATCAGCAAATTGAAGGGACTCGGATTCCTCCTCCGCTTTAATTGCTCCCTTAATAAAAAAGGCCATTAATGTCTTTTTTCCCCGGCAAAATCTTAACAATTCTGCCAGTTCCTGAGGATCTTTTCTAAACTCATCCGAAGTATAAAAAATCACACCAGTATTAAGCAGCCTCTCAAGCTGAAGCCGCTCAAATACTCCGGAATCAATTAAACGAAACCTCGAGCCTTTCCTCCGGCAGTATCTAATCCCATCCAGAAGTGCAAGGAAATCATACTGGTCATCCCTTACTGTAAGGTCATGACCTTTCCGGACAGATGAAAGCAATTCATAATAATTATTAAGAGTATTCTCTTGAGGTTTTTGTTGTTTTTCTTTAAGCGCTTCTTTATCCATGGCTAAGAGTATATAGTATTGCAAAAAGGAGATACTAAGTAAAGCCAGCTTGAAAAAAATCAGGGTTTAATCTATTATCGAATAAAGTAATGAAATGAAAGAAAGTATTGTACTGTACTCCGGGGGTATCGATTCGACTACAGCATTATACTGGGCCTGTAACCGGTTTGACAAAGTAAACGCCCTTTCGATCGACTATGGCCAGCGTCACAGAGTCGAATTAAGATCAGCCCAAAAAGTAACAAAAAAACTAAATGTAGCCCCCAAAGTATTCCAGTTTGACCTTACTCAAATCGGAGGGTCTGCCTTAACGGACCCCGCTATTCAGGTGCCTGAATTCAGCCATGCCGGCAAACTCCATAACGGCCCCCCAGCTACTTATGTCCCATTCCGCAATGGAATTTTCCTATCTATAGCCGCAGCCTGGGCTGAAACAAAAAATATTAGGGATATAATCTGCGGATTTAATGTCATCGATTCCCCGGATTATCCCGACACCAGCGAGGCCTTTGTTAAGGCCATGCAATCAGCTGTAAACTTGGGGACAAAAGCAGTGTTTGAGGATGAGAATTTTTCCCTGCATGCTCCTTTTATCAGCAAAAAAAAATCCCAAATTATCCGGGAAGGCCTGGCAATGGGAGCTGATTATTCATACTCAATTTCCTGTTATGCAGGGATGGAGATCCCTTGTTTTAAATGCTCCTCCTGTCTCCTGCGACAGAAAGCCTGGGATGAAGTTGGGGAGAAAGACCACCTTATAATCAGGTTAGAAAAGGAAGGAAAAATATGAGCTGGATATTAAAAGTAAGAGAAAAATTCCAAGCCGCCCATTTTCTAAAGGAATATAAGGGCAAGTGCGAGAGAATCCATGGCCATACTTTTCAGGTTGAGGTAAATCTTAGAGTAGACAAACTTGACAATATAGGAATCGGCATCGATTTCACAGAGATCAAGAAGAAATTGACTGAGATCCTCCCGGATCACACCCTTCTAAATGAGATCTATGAATTTAACCCCTCGGCAGAAAATCTTGCCAAGCATTTTTACCTAGAATTGAAAAAGCAGTATCCGGTACAGGAAGTAACCGTGTGGGAATCGGAAGATGCCTCAGCCACCTATTTTGAAGGTAAATGAAATATTCGCCTCTATTCAAGGGGAAGGCCTGCGCCAGGGCGAACCTACAATCTTTGTCCGCCTTACAGGGTGCAACCTGAGATGCGATTTCTGCGACACAAAATATGCCTGGGAAGGCGGGGATGATATTAGCGTCCAGCAGGTAATAGAACAGGTGAAACAGCAGCATAAAGAATTCCCAGCTGACTGGGTCTGTATTACTGGGGGAGAACCCTTGCTCCAGGATATCCGGGAACTTTCGCAAAAAATTAAGAGAGAGGATTTGAAAATTCAGATCGAGACCAATGGCACCCGTTTTCAAAAACTTCCGATCGACTGGTATACAGTTTCACCCAAACCGGACAAATATTTCGTTCATCCGGAGCTGATCAGAATCGCCCGGGAGGTCAAGTTAGTGGTTACAGAGGAGCTGGATTTTGATGTCGTCCGGAAAATCCGCCAGGAATTTCCACCTACAACTCCCATCCTCCTCCAGCCGGAATCTAATAAGGAAAGCAGGATGAAAGAAGGAATGCACCTTCTGAAACAAAGCTCGGCCAAAGGCTTGGAAAATATTAGGGTTGGCACACAGCTACATAAAATATTTGGAATACAATAAATCCTCTCTGTATTTCACCATAATAGATGATATTAAATGATAAAATTCACCTCAGAATTCATCCTTAAAGGCGATTGAAAAATTTCCTCCTATTATGTAGGCTAAAACCATATTTTAACAGGATATGCTAATTTAACCTGGACTATTCATGAAAAATGAAATATCAAATAAAAAATTGCTGTTCTATTCTCTATTTTTATACCTTTTGCTGTTTATTTCAGAATTATTCATCAATTTCTTCTCCTATATCACTAATTATTCAAAAGGAAAGTTGACCAGCAGTTTTTTCGGTAAAATCAAAGAGAGTTTAAATTTATTAAAGTATGACATTGCCCTGTATTTCTTTATTCTTATTACAATCTATGTCATTTTTGCTTTAATAAACTACAAGTACATTACTCTGGTTTCAAAGAGTCTTTCAAAAAGGAAATTTTTCAGACATGCTTCCAAAAAAAGCTTGCTATTTCTTCTTGTCAATGTTTTTTTCATCAGCTCTCTGTACCTGTTTAATTATGCAAGTTATCCCTCCTCAAAAATAACTGAATTTGGAGATACCATTCTTAGCCCAGAAAATTACCTAATACATAAAATAATAGCCTATACTCTTTTCTTCATATACTTTTCAGGATTCTTATATTTAACTCTCAAATACAGCACAAAAAAAGCAAAAATTCTGACCTGGGGATTTCTAGGAATAATTTTGATATACAACCTAAACCCTCTCTATCACTTTAAAAACATTTTTGCTTCTATTTACCCTAATACTGTAAACACAGGACCCAATATCATTTTTATTGGAATTGATTCTTTAAATCCAGAACATACAAAATATTTTGACTATCAATATGATACAACCCCTAATTTAGATAGATTTTTAAAGAAAAATATCGTCTTCAAGAATTGCTACACACCTCTCGCAAGAACCTTCCCTTCTTGGTACTCAATTTTGACAGGGCAATACCCAAAAACTTCAGGCGTAAGATATAACCTAATGAACCGCAAGTTCATCAATCAAGAAGCCATGACAATTTCAAACTTTTTGCATGACCAAAAAGGATATTTCACAGCTTATTTTACCGACGAAACAAGGTTCTGCAATATCCATAAAAAGGATGGCATCCAATATAAGCGTCACCCAATTATTGGTGTCAAAGATTTTATTATGGGAAGTTTCCATGATTTCAGTTTGACAAACGTTTTTTTTAACAACCCTCTTGGATATAAATTGTTTAATTTCTTAGATATAAATAGAGCAGTATATCATCTTTATAAACCTCAATACTTCAATAATGAACTATCTGCATTCTTAACAACCTTACAGGCTAAGAAAAAATTCTTTTTAACTGTTCATTTTTGTGCTCCACATTGGCCTTATTCAACCCCAGCACCTTATCCCTATCTATTTTATGACGAATCTAATAATCCATTCAGGGAATACGATGGTGCTCTTAGAATGGCAGATACTCAGTTAGGAAAATTCCTAAAAGCACTCAAAAAAAAGGGCCTATATAAAAACTCTATTATAGTTATACTTTCTGACCACGGAGAAACTTTGTATGGACATGGAACAAATCTTAGAGATTCGGCGCAGAACCGAATTATAGTAGCCTTAAAACCAAATAATGTAAATAAACACCGTGAAATACAAGAACTGACCCGGACTATTGACATAACTCCCACAGTGCTGGATTTATTAGGCGAAGATCTTAATATTTTCAATTTCGACGGCATGAGCCTTAAAACCCTTATTAATAATGATTCATCAGATCATAAAAGTTTAAATAACAGCATTATTTTAGAGACAGGATTCTCTATTGATGTCCCGGGGGGAGTCGGCCTTGCTTTGCAAGAAATGCTAAATGAAGGATTCTTTTTTTACAAATTTAATAAACAGGGGATTATAACCGTTAAACCAGACCTGCACAAAAAGATTATTAACCGCAAGCAGAGAGCTATTCAAAACTTGGAGTGGAAACTTATAGTAGAGCCCCTTGTAAGAAAAGACGTTAAAGGAAAAGCTGCCTCTCTGTTTTTCCTCACAGATGACCCGGAATGCAAAAACGATGTCTCTGAAATGTATCCAGATATATATAAGGAATTAATAAAACAGCTGTCACAGCATTACAAAAATGAGATTTTTGAATAGAACGTTTATAAAAATATGTATGCTATCATAAAAAAGTGCAAATTTAAGGAATATCCATTATGAATATATTAAAGCCAATCCGCCTTGAAATATGGGGAATATTATTCGGTTTTTTGGGGGGATTAATAAACACCCTTCATATTGTTATTAATCAACATTACTTACAAAATAAAATGTATTTTCTTACAATTTCCGTCTTCATTAATAATCTTAACAAAGGAGCCATTATTGGTTTAATAATAGCAGCGACCTTACATATACTGCTTGTAATATACTTTCTTGGAATAAAAAAAATGTTTTCCCCTGATATCGAGTTTAAAATAAACAATAAAAAAAAATTGGCATCATTACTCAGAGCTATTTTTTTATGTGTGCTTTTCCTCTGGGTGATTTATGTATTGGTTAAATCAATATCAATCCCAATAACAAACTCATTCATTATAGAACAATCTATAATGATTTTTGTTCTTTTATTAGCTTGCTTGATAATATCAAAATTGAATCTGCAAAGAATTAAAAATACACTTAAAAACATAGTTGATATTTCTCTTACTCGAAGCATAGTTTTAACAATCATAATATTTGCCATAGTCTCTAATATCATTTTCCTTAGCTTAAAATATTTTAATAGGCCTTCAGGGCCGAATATTCTATTGATTGTCCCGGACTCCCTCCGGGCTGACCATTTAGGATGTTATGGATACAATAAAAATACTTCCCCAAATATTGATAAGTTTGCTGAGAAAAGTCTATTTTTCGAAAAAGCAATGAGCAATTCCCCTTGGACTAAACCATCTATTGGTTCTATTCTCACATCATTATATCCCCACGAACATAAGGCCGTTAGATGGACAGATAATCTCAACCCTAAATGCCTGACTCTTGCAGAAATGTTAAGAAATAAGAATTACTCTACCATGGCTGTTCAGACGAACCCATATATTACTAAAAAGAGGAACTTCCAACAAGGCTTTCAACATTATAAAGATATTGTTTTAGCAGACGGCGAAAAAGTCACTAATCAATTTATTTCTTGGCTTAATAAAAACAAAAGAAAACCTTTCTTTGCCTATCTACACTATATGGACATTCATTACCCTTATAATGTTCCAAAAGAATTTTGCCAACAACATC
>JAUWTR010000033.1 GCA_030614645.1 Candidatus Aminicenantota bacterium | reverse complement strand
GATTTTTATAGATGACGGGAGTACGGACGATTCAGCCTTAGTTCTCACAAAAATCCGCAAGCAGCATCCTGCTGTAAAGATTATTAAATTAAGAAAGAATTTTGGACAGACAGCAGCACTTTCCGCCGGATTTGACCATTCCCGGGGTGAAGTTATTATTACCCTGGATGCTGATTTGCAGAATGACCCGGCTGACTTCGGACTGCTGATAAAAAAGATCGAAGAAGGGTATGATATTGCCAGCGGTTGGAGGGTTAAACGAAAGGATAAACTTTTTTCCCGCAGACTTCCTTCTTCTACAGCCAACTGGCTGATATCGGCTATAACCAGAGTAAAACTTCATGACTATGGCTGCACTCTCAAGGCTTTTCGTAAAGAGGTTTTAAAAAGCATCAACCTTTATGGGGAGATGCACCGCTTTATTCCAGCTATAGCGAGTCAGATGGGGGTTTCTATTGCAGAGGTAAAAGTAAACCACCGCCCCCGTAGGTTCGGAAAGTCCAAGTATAGTATGCTCAGATTTGTCAAAGTAATGCTTGACCTTTTAACAGTAAAATTTTTTCTTAGCTATTCCACGCGGCCCTTACAGATATTCGGGATTTTTGGTATAGCCAGCGGGAGTGTTGGTGGAGTTATGGCCCTCTATCTGTCATACCGGCGGCTTGTTCTTCTGGAGAGTATTGCCAACCGCCCCCTTCTGTTTCTGGCCGTCTTATTAATTGTTATCGGCTTTCAATTTATTACTCTGGGTTTACTGGCTGAGATCCTAGTGCGGACTTACCATGAATCTCTGGAAAAACGAATTTATTATATACGGGAGATTATTGAGTCCGGACTGGACGAAACATCAGAATAAAACAAGCGCAGTATTTTCATGAAAATCCTAATGCTTGCTCCCGAACCTTTTTTTCAGCCGAGAGGCACTCCCATCAGTGTCTATTTCAGATTAAAAGTGCTTTCCGACCTGGGCCACAAAGTGGACCTTATTACTTATCACCTTGGTGAAGACAGGTCATTTAAGAACGTAAAAATTTTACGTATTCCTAATCTTTTTTGTATTATAAAAATCAAGATCGGACCTTCCCTGACTAAGCTTCCTCTTTATTTTCTCATGTTGTTAAAAGCCGTTGCTAGGCTTGTGACCAAGCGTTATGACCTTGTTTTTTCGCATGAAGAAGCGGCTTTTTTTGGGGTGGTATTGGCTAAAATTTTTCGGGTGCCGCATGTCTATGATATGCATTCCAGCCTTCCCCAGCAATTAGAGAATTTTAGTTTTTCCCGCTCAATAATACTGAAACAAATGTTTGTTATGATGGAACGGTTTATTTTAAAAAACTCACAGGCACTTATTGTGATATGCCCGGACCTTTTGAACATAGTGAAAGCGGAAGGATTTGGCAAAAAAGCAGTACTTTTGGAAAATTTTTTAGATTTTGAATATCCTGAGTATTCCCGGGCGGATGTATATAAAAAGAGACGGAAATTTGCCGGAGACGATCAAAAAATTGTCCTATATGCTGGAAATTTTTTGCCCTACCAGGGGATTCCTCTTTTTCTTAAAGCTGCCGCTAAAGTTCAAGATAAACGAGTTGTGTTTCTGCTTGTAGGTGATACTCCGGAGGCTGTGGAACAAATGCAGCGCGAAGCAGTTAAATTGGGAATCTCAGATAAGGTGTTTTTTACCGGGCAGGTCGGCCCTGCTCTGATACCTTTGTGTATCTCCCTGACTGATGTGTTGGTTTCACCGCGCATTTCCGGGACTAACACACCCCTCAAAATATATTCTTTTTTAAAATCCGGAAAACCGGTTGTTGCTACAAACCTCTGGACTCACAGCCAGGTCCTTAATGACAAAATTGCAATCCTGGTAGATCCGGATGTAGACAGTATGGCCGTTGGTATTAGATCTGCCCTGTTTGATAAGGAAAGTTTGGCTATTGCCAGAGCTGCTAAAAGTTTGGCTGACAGTAAATATATTTTACCGAAATATATGGAAAAAATTGAATTAGTCCTGGCTAAAACCAAGCATCGAGACTAAGTATACTACTATGAAAGCATTCGTCACGGGAGCAGCGGGTTTTATCGGAAGCCGACTTGTAGATGAGCTTTTACGTAATAATTGGAGTGTCAGTGTTTTAGTCCATAAAAGGACCCCCTCCTCGGGAAAAAAATGCAAGCTTGTCCAGGGGGATATTACAGATTCTAAAAATCTGTTTAAAATACCTGCCGGTACTGATGTGGTTTTTCACTTGGCAGCTGCTCTGGGTGCCTCGCTAATGGGTAGGGCAGGATTTCAGCAGGTTAATGCCGGGGGAACTGATAATGTAATAACCGCAGCCAGTCGGGCCGGAGTAAAAAGAGTCATTCATTTCAGCTCTGCTGGAGTTTTGGGGGCTGTAAACTCAGGCGAAACCGCAGATGAAGATTATCCTTTAACGCCGAAAAATATCTATGATGAAACAAAACTGGAGGGAGAACGTATTGCGCTTCGCCATGCTGAAGATGGTATGGATGTAGTAGTTATCCGGCCGGGATGGGTCTATGGACCCGGAGATAGAAGGACATTTAAGCTGATAAAAGCTATTAGTACAAAACGATTTATTCTTGTTACTAAAGGGGAGAAGTGGCAGACCCCGGTATACATCGATGACCTTATCCAGGGTATTTTTCTTTGTGTAGAAAAGGGAAAACCAGGAGGGATTTATAATGTTGCCGGAAATGAGATCTTGACTGTCAGGCAGATTACAGAGATCATTGCTGCCTCTGCTGGTACAAGGATCCCACGTTTTTCTTTACCCCTTTTGCCTCTAAAAGCGGCAGCCTGGAGTATGGAAATAACATTCCGGCTGATAAACAAAGAAGCTCCTCTTACCACGGGGAAACTGGCTTTTTTTATCCATCCCAAACCTCTTAATATTAAGAAAGCGGAGCAAACCTTGGGATATTCTCCCTGCGTTGATTTCAAAGAGGGAATCAGAATGGGACTTCTGTGATATTGTCAGTATTGCTTTCATATTTAATTTGGATTAAACTTAATTTTAAATACTGTGAGCTATAAATTTTGAGTTACTATTATGCCGTTTAAAATATTCGCTGCAGACAACAGCCCCTCAGCTCTTAATGCATTACATCTGGCGTTCCAGGATTCAAATTATGACATTTATACTTCCGAGGATGGAGTAGAAGCGCTGGAGCTCCTTATGCAGATTGATCCGGATGCAATCGTCCTGGGACTTTCACTCCCCCGTAAAGATGGGTATGAAATAGGCGGTTTTTTAAAAAAGAGAAAACAGTTTAAGGATAAACCGCTTATCCTACTTCAAGATGCTTTTCAGGAGCCGGATGAGGAAAAATTAAAATCTTTAAAATATGATAAACTCTTTAAGAAGCCTTTTGACTCAGAAGAAGTAGCAGCAGCCATAAGAAAACTGGTGGGCGAGACCAAAGCTCCAGACACTCTTCCGGAGGAACCTGATGTTCAAGAAGTTTGGGAAAATTCAACTGAAGAGGATAGCGCACATATGGACTTGAGGAAGGAACTGGAGGAAGCGGTTATGGAGAAGGTCAAGCAGGAGATTCTGCAGATGGAACGTGAACTGGAAAAGCGGATTATAGCTCGCCTTAAGCCGCAAGAATAAGGGGTCAAGTCTTCATATTCCACATTTCCATTTTTTGTCCAGTTTACATAAAAGAAATGTGGAATATGAAGACTTGACCCCTTAGTAATAGCATTATAGATGAGAAACTGGTAAAATACGCCTTGTTTAAAATTCAGATATGAAGAGAAAAATAGAGTTAGAAAAATCATATGATCCAAAACCTGTGGAAGAAAAGTGGGCTGATTTCTGGATCGAAAAGAGGCTTTTTAGTCCGGATGGATCTTCCTCCCGGAAAAAATTTTCTATGGTACTTCCTCCTCCAAATGTAACCGGTTCTCTTCACATGGGACATGCTCTCTGCTTTACTTTGCCTGATATTATTGTCCGCTGGCGTAGAATGCAGGGATATGATGTCCTCTGGTTACCTGGTACAGATCATGCCAGTATTGCAGTTCATAATGTTATCGAGAAAAAGCTTGCCCGGGAGGGCATAGAAAAAGAAAAAGTAAGCCGCGAAAAATTCATGGAGATAGCCTGGGAGTGGAAGGAAAAATATGGCGGGAAGATCGCCCATCAGTTGAAAAAGCTGGGGTTTTCACTCGATTGGACCCGGGAACGGTTTACTATGGATGAAGGATTTTCCCGGGCGGTCAACAAAGTTTTTGTGGATCTCTATAGGGAAGGACTTATTTACCGGGATTATTATCTTGTAAACAAGTGTCCGCACTGTAATACAGTTCTTTCTGATATTGAGGTAGAGCATAAGGAATTAAAATCCAAGCTTTTTTATTTCAAATATCCGATCCTGGATTCGGACGACTATGTGGTTGTAGCTACTACTCGGCCTGAGACTATGCTTGGGGATACAGCAGTAGCCGTGCACCCTGAGGATCCGCGCTTTAAACATTTGCATGGAAAGAAAGTCTTACTTCCCCTGGTGGGTCGAAAAATACCTGTAATAACGGATGAGATAGTGGACAGAGAGTTTGGGACCGGGGTCGTTAAGGTAACGCCTGCCCATGATCCGGTGGATTTTGATATGGGAAAACGCCATAACCTTGAACAAATCATAGTCATTAACGGTTCCGGAATCATGACTGAAGCTGCGGGCAATACATTCCAGGGCCTTGACCGCTTTGAATGCCGGAAAAATATCCTTGAAGCGTTAAATAAAGAGGGACTGCTTGAAAAAACTGAGGATTACCAGCATGCAGTCGGTCACTGCTACCGTTGTAAGACTGTTATCGAACCATACCTCTCCTGGCAGTGGTTTGTTAAGATAGAACCGCTGGCTCGGGAAGCGATTAAGGTTGTAGAAGATGGAAAGATAGAGTTCATTCCTGCCAATTGGACCAAAACTTATTATGAATGGATGAATAATATTCATGACTGGTGTATCTCCCGCCAACTCTGGTGGGGGCACCAGATCCCGGCCTGGTATTGTCAGGACTGTCAACAGATCACTGTGGCTGAAGAGAAGCCGGATAAATGTGGGGAGTGCGGGAGCAGCAACTTGTACCAGGATGAAGATGTTTTAGACACTTGGTTCAGTTCAGCTCTCTGGCCGTTTGGGACATTGGGATGGCCTGAGAAGACAGAGGATTTAGAAAATTTTTACCCAACTGATCTTATGTCTACCGGTTTTGACATCATATTTTTCTGGGTGGCCCGAATGATCATGATGGGGCTCAAATTCATGGGTGATATTCCCTTTAAACATGTCTTTATCAATGGATTAGTCAGGGATTTTAAAAGGCAAAAAATGAGCAAATCTGTAGGGAATATCATCGATCCCCTGGTGATGATAGATAAATACGGCACAGATGCCTTACGATTCACTCTGGCAGCGCTGGCGATTCCGGGGATGGATATATCTCTTTCTGAAGAGCGCATGACTGGGTATCGTGCTTTTGTCAACAAAATATGGAATGCTGCGAGATTTGTTTTGATGAATCTGAAAGAGAGCGAATACATGGTCAAGGAGGAGGAGCTGACTCTGGTTGACCGTTGGATAAGGAGTAGGGTGACGACAATAACCCGGGAGATGAATGAATCCCTGGAACAATATAAGTTTTATGAAGCTGCTGATAAGATATATCATTTTATCTGGCATGAATTCTGCGATTGGTACCTTGAGCTGGTAAAGCCTGAACTGAAAACGAGAAACAATACAAGTTATGCCGTTCTGATTGATATGCTTGATAGGATACTAAAGCTGCTGCATCCATTTATGCCTTTTGTAACTGAGGAGATCTGGCAAAAACTTCCGGGGGGTGGAGAATCTCTGGTTACCGCTGAATTTCCGGCAGAGGAGGATGCCTGGTGCAATAAAGATGCAGAAAAAGTGCTTAACCAGCTGCAAAAGTTAATCATTGAGATTCGGACTATTAAGGCTGAAAATCGCATTCCTCCTCGAAAAGAGATCGATCTTTGGGTTAAAGCCGGGGATATAGCAGAAAAACAGATCGTCAGGGAGAATCAGGAATACATTCAATTTCTGGCCTGTGTACGGTCTATAAAGAATATGGAAGAATTTCCACGTGGGAAGAAGTTTCTTAAGGGAATTGCCGGTCATGTAGAAATCGGGATTCCCCTGACAGAAGGACTTGTCGATCTGGGAAAGGAGCAACAACGTCTAAAGAAAGAGTTGATAAAGGTAAAGTCAGAAACTGGGAAAATAAAAAGCAGGCTGGAAAACAAAAATTTTTACAGCCGGGCCCCGAAGGAGGTTTTCCGTAAAACCGAAGAGCGTCTGCATGAACTTCAAGACAAAAAAGAGAAACTGCATAAAAACCTGAAACATATAAAGTCCCTTATGGAGTGATGTCTATGTTATTAGCTATTGATATTGGCAACACGAATATTGCGGTAGGAGTATTTGAGGGAAAAGAGTTGGTTGAACACTGGGAGCTGAAATCTGAATCTGAAAAGACGAGTGATGAGTATGCTGTGACTTTAACCGGATTTTTTTCCCTTGCCGGTTTTGATGTCCGGAAAATAGATGCAGTAATTATTTCCAGTGTTGTGCCGCCGCTAACCCCTGATTTTCAGAGATTAAGCCATAACTTGTGTCATGTGAAGCCTTTGATCGTTGGCCCTGGGTTGAAGACAGGAATGCCTATTCTTTATGAAAATCCGGCTGAAGTAGGAGCAGACAGGATCGTATCGTCGGTTGCAGCATATGCTAAATTCGGGGAGGCATGTATTGTGGTCGATTTTGGGACAGCAACGACATTTGATGCAGTTTCTTCAAAGGGAGAATATTTAGGGGGAGCAATAGCCCCTGGAATTCAAATATCGTCGGAGGCTTTGTATTTAAAAACAGCAAAATTACCACGTATTGAAATTATAAAGCCTGAGCTTGCATTAGGGCGCAGTACGGAAGCCAGTATGCAGTCTGGAGTATATTTTGGCTATATTGGCCTTATCACTAATATTATTGAAAGAATCTCAAGCGAGCTGAGTGGAGCTGTTCGTGTTATTGCTACCGGAGGATTTGCATCCTTATTCTATGAGGAGATCGAGTCTATTGGTTCTTATGAACCCTATCTTGTATTGGAGGGATTAAGAATTATTTACGAGCGAAATGCAACTTAACCTGAATTATTCACGAGTCGAGGTTGCCGCAGATACAAGGCACAGGGTATGAAGCTGTGGTATTTCACCGCGAATACCCTGTAACAAAGTATATGCGGTAAGATCGACTCGCCTGAAAGGTTAAAAGTGCCGCTGATAAAATTTGTATTTGTTTTTATGAATACAGCAGCGGCAATTTTTATGAATAGTCCAGGATACCTGAATTATTAATGAGGATGGAAATATCAGAAAAAGAAAAAGAGCAGTATTTTCGATTGATCTCGCATCGTTTTTTGAGCCTGCGCGGAACTCCCTTTTTTTTATCCTCTAAAGAACTGGACCAGATTGAAACCTGGCTTCAAACAGGAATTCCTTTGAGGGTTGTCTTGGAAGGAATCCAATTTGCTTATGAAGATTTTCGGAAGAAGCCAGTTCGCAGGGGAAGAAAATTATACCTTGTATTCTGCAATGCAATGGTTCTCAAATCATTTAAGCAGTATAAAGATCGCAAAGTCGGGCTGAAACAAAAAGTCGATAATGAGGATGATAAAAAAGAAACAGTAAAAATAGAGGCAGAGACATTCTTAGAGAAAATGCCTGATGATGTGGCATATCTGAAGGCTGTATTTTTAGAGGCAGTTCAAGAACTGTCCCAAGAGAAATTCAATGAAGATAAACTCGAGCACCATGAAGAAAAGATCGAGGCTTTGCTATTGATGAATGCTCCTCAGGAAGAAAAAGATGAAGCTGAAGAATATGCCCGAAGGGAGCTAAAAATACTTGATGCAGGGGAATTAGGCAGGGTAATTAATCTAAAAATTATTAAATCAATGAGAGATAAGTATAAAATTCCCTATGTGTCTCCTTATTATTATTGAAATATGCCTAGCCTTAACTATGATTAAAAAAATTCTTGACCTTCTTAAAAAAAACAAGCAGGGAGTAAACTTTCAAAGAATCGCCCGGGAGCTTAATCTGCTTCAGAGAGAGAAGTCTCTGCTTAGAAAGAGACTTTATGCCCTGGAAAACAAAGGTGCGATTTTAAAAGCCAAACGAAAATATTTTGTCCTGCCTGAGTCAAGATTGGTTCGGGGAAAATTAGTCAGTATAGGCAGAGGATATGGTTTTGTTAGGCAAGAGAAAGACCTTTCCCGGGATATTTTTATTCCAGGCCGGCATTCAGGAGGGGCGTTGCTGGGGGATATAGTTGAAGTTGTATGTCAGGAAAAAGGGACAGGGAAAAAGCTGGAAGGAAAGATTGTCCGGATTGTAAAGCAAGATAGAAAAACAGTCATAGGGATCTTTAAAGAGCGTTGGGGACAGCCTTTTGTTTTGCCTTATGAGGCACCTTCTTTTGACGAAATCCCTCTTAAATGCCGGACTGACATTAAAATCGAATCCAATGTTGTTGTGGAGGTAGACAGGGATACATGGTGTATTAAAAAAGTACTGGGTAAACCGGAAACGCCAGGAGTAGATATTAAAGTTGTTAGCGCCAAGTTTGAACTATCCGATACCTTTTCGGCCGAGGCCCTTGCTGAAGCAAAGGAGATTGCATCCCATATTACACCCCAGGAAAGGGAAGGGCGAAGAGATTTTAGGTCCTGGCGAACGGTTACTATTGACGGCGAGGATGCCCGGGATTTTGATGACGCTGTGAGCATAAAGAAACTTAAAAATGGAAACTTATTGCTGGGAGTCCACATTGCTGATGTTTCTTTTTACGTTAAACCGGATTCCTTCCTCGACCGGGATGCATATCTCAAGGGAACCAGCGTTTATTTTCCAGAAACGACTTTTCCTATGCTGCCGGAAAGGCTTTCAGCTGATATATGCAGCTTGCGGGAGGGAGAAGAGAGGCTGACGGTTTCTGTATTGCTGGAAATAAACAAGAGAAGTGAAGTTGTCAAATCGGATTTTTTACCTTCAATTATCAAATCGGATGCCAGGATGACGTATAATTCTGTTTTTAAGATATTTTCCGGGGAAAAAAGGGAGATAAAAAAATATTCCAGCTTTGTTCCTGATTTGATGCATATGCGGGAACTTGCAGACCGCCTCAGGGAAAAACGGGTCAAGGAGGGAAGCTTGGATTTTGAACACCCGGAGCCGCAGCTTGTATACAGGGGAAAAGTCCTTTCTGGGGTTACTTCTTTAGAACAGAATGAGGCTCACAG
>JAUWTR010000024.1 GCA_030614645.1 Candidatus Aminicenantota bacterium | reverse complement strand
GGGTGATCTGGAAGAATGCTCCTTCATGTTTCATAAAATCACGCTTGTCATTTTGGATAAAATCTGCGATCGCTTGTAATTGCGGGTGGGAACTTTTAACTATTTGCTTATCAGGGTTATATACAAAATAAAAACGGGATATTTTTTCTTGCTTAAGGAATTCAGTAAATTCCCTGGGAGAAAGATTTATCAGGTTGTCTGTATCTATCATATCTTTGCCTCCGTCTAAATTTATTATATCCAATTTCCCAGGACAAATACCAGCCCCCCCCAAATTTTCTGCGCTTTTGAGCCATAAGCAAGAATCAGGTCAGTTGATACGAAAACACGCGGATTTTCCCCAGCGAGGAAAATCCGCTCGGATACAGTCTTCGCTCTCCTCTCCATTCTTGAGAGGAACCATGCCCGCTCATCCTTGCTCACGGTTTTCTTAATCAATTGACCTGATTCTTTTTACCGCTTTTTTTATCAAAAAATGGATTTCCACTTATCATTTACTATTTAACATTTTCTAAGTATCATCTGTATCGACATCTGTTATGCGAAAATATTGTCCGGTATGCAGCAGTGAAATGCTGGATAAGAGCATTGAAGGCCGAAAAAGACAGGTTTGCTCTGCCTGTGGATGGATTCATTATGAAAATCCTTTGCCCTGTTCAGCTGCTTTTGTCCAGAATGAACGAGGCGAGATCCTTCTTGTCCAAAGAGGAGTAGAACCGGGAAAAGGGAAATGGGGCTTGCCATCCGGTTTTATAGAGATTGATGAAACTCCGCAGCAAGGCTGCCTCAGAGAACTTAAGGAAGAGACAGGTTTAGAAGGGAATATCTCTGAATTGATCGGAGTGTATTCTCAGGAATCATCCCTGTATAAGCGGGTAATAATAATTGGATTCCGTATGGAAGTCCGGGGAAACCTGAAACCAGGTTCAGATTCTCTGGATGCTGGCTATTTTCCTCCGGACAGCCTTCCGGAGATCGCATTTCGCAGCCACCGGGAAATAATCAAGGACGGCCAGAGATAAGGAGAGAACATATGCGTGCATATTTGGACTGTTATCCATGTTTTTTCACACAGGTGCTAAAAACTTCTCGGATGATTCTTACAGATGAGAAAGAGATCTGGGAAATATTATCTGCTGTAAGTAATTATCTTTCAGGAGTGGCATTTGGGGTAACCCCTCCTGAGATCGGGCGGGGAATATACCGGATCATTGCTGAATATACTGGAGTTGAGGACCCTTATTATGAATTGAAAAATAAATGTACTAAACAGGCGCTTACTCTATATCCGGAATTTAAAAAAATAGTCGCTAATTCAGGTGATTCTCTCCTAACTGCTGCAAAGCTGGCAATTGCCGGAAATATTATTGATTTTGGTATAGCAGGGAAATTCGATCTGGAAAAAGATGTAAGAGAAATTCTTGCCGGAGGCTTGACTATTGATGATTATAAGGAATTCAGTCATGCTTTGGAAAGGGCAGAGAAGATTATCTATCTTGGGGATAATGCCGGGGAGACTGTGTTTGACCGGATCCTTATTGAAGAGATACGGAAGCCAGTTACTTATGTTGTCCGGGAAAAGCCTATAATAAATGATGCGGTCCGCGAAGATGCTGAAGCGGCGGGAATTGATAAAGTTGCTGAGATAATCTCCTCTGGATGTGATGGCCCCGGCACTATACCAGGGATGTGTGATCCAGAATTTTTAGACATCTTGCGTACAGCTGACCTTATTATCAGCAAAGGGCAAGGGAATTACGAAGGGCTTTCAGATGAAAACCTCCCGGTTTTTTTTCTTTTAAAAGCCAAATGCCATGTTATTGCTCGTGATATTGGAGTCGCGGAGGGAAGTATCATCCTTAAAAGGAAAAGTAAATTGTCAGCTTGATTGAACTTTTTTATTTTCTGTTGTACTATTTTTGCATATATATTAACAATAGAATTTTGAGGAGGGAATTATGACAAAAAAGCTTGGGCGGAGAGAATTTTTTAAACAAAGTGCAAAGCTTGGTTTGACTGCGGCAATAGGAGGAAGCCTTATTGCTCAGGATAGACCTGGAGTCGGCAGCACTTATTTTTTTGAAGGACAGCTTGCGGATTTAACCGTAGTAACCGGTGCTGATTATTATAAAAGCACATTTAAAGCGGTTGAATTATTGGGCGGGATGGATAAGATCGTATCTAAAGGCTCCAAAGTGGCACTGCTGCCTAATGTCCAGAGATGGCATCCGGGGACTTTTACAAAGCGGGAGATTGTACGGGCAGTGATCCAGATGTGTAAAAAGGCCGGAGCTGCAGAAGTGAATGTTCTATCATGGCTTGGTGAAAAAAACTGGGAATCGACCGGAATGACAAAGGTTCTGAAAGAGGAAGGTGCAAACTTGAAGTTGGTCGAACGGGAAGAAATCCTGTTCAAGCAGGTAAAGATACCTGACGGCACGGCAATGAAAGATGCCATGATCATAAAAGAACTCTATAACAATGATGTTTTTATTGACATGCCCATTACCAAAGACCATGCCGGGAACAAATTCACTGGCACTATGAAAAACCTCATGGGTATTAACTTTCCCACCCATAACCGCTCGAATTTTCATAAAGAAAACTGGACGACTGATGTAAATGCCATACGACACCTGGACTACTGTATTGTTGATTTAAACAGAGCCGCTAAACCTGACCTGTGTGTAGTAGATGCTACAGAATTTATCATCACAAACGGACCGATGGGGCCTGGCGAGCTTAATAAACCCCAAAAAGTAATTGCCGGTATTGACCGGGTTGCAGTGGATTCTTTTTGTACAACCCTCTGGGATGTCAAAGCTGAAGACTGTACTCAGATAACCCATGCTCATAAATGCGGCTTGGGCAATATGGATCTGAAAAAAATAAAAATAAATGAAGTAGAAGTCTAATAAGGAGACTTTAATGGGAAATCTTACAAGAAGAGACTTTGTTAAGTATATGGTTGCAGGTTCTGCTTTATCTGTAACTGCTCTGGATAAAATGAACGCTTCTATATACCAGGGCATAAAAACCTTAAACCAGGAGTATGTCAAAGATGAAGCGCCGGACGGTGTGTACTGGGATGCTATCAGGGATAAATTCTTATTCCAGGACGGGCTTATAATGATGAATAACGGGACAGTCGGCCCCATGCCTAAACCGGTATTTAATACTCTTATGAAAACATTTAAAGTGCAGGCTACAAGCCCAGTTGATGCTTATACTTATTTACCCCGTAAAAAAGAAGAGGTGCGCTCCAGAGTGGCAGAATTCATCAATGCCTCTACAGATGAAGTAGCGATTGTCCGTAACACAACAGAAGGCATGAATTTTGTAGCCAATGGATTGGATATGAAAGAGGGAGATGAGGTTTTAATTTCGACTATGGAGCATCCCGGGGGAACTCATCCTTGGAAGATCAAGGAAGAGCGCTTTGGGATTAAGATAAAAGAGGTTCCCATCGGGCTCCCTCCTAAGAGCGTTGATGAATTTGTCGACGGATTTAGAAAAGCGATAACCCCGAAAACTAAGGTAATAAGTGTCAGCCATACAGTGTATATTTCCGGCCTGATATCTCCCCTTAAAGAGCTGTGCAAAATGGCTCATGAAAAAGGCCTTTTAGTTGCAGCTGACAGTGCCCATGGGATCGGCATGCTGGACCTGGATATGAAGGAGCTGGGAATCGATTTTTTTGCTACTAGCCCTTATAAATGGCTGGGAGCGCCCACTGGAGTTGGCGTGTTTTATGTACGAAAAGAAGTTCAGGACAGGCTCTGGCCTTCGATCGTCACCTCTGGTTGGAGCAGCAAAAATGCCCGGAAATATGAAACACTGGGACAAAGAGCTGATGCACTTGGTATCGCTTTGGGTGAAGCTGTCAACTTTCAGAACTATATCGGTAAAGCACGGATCGAGAAAAGAATAAAGTCTTTGGCCGGACATTTTAAACAGGAATTGAAAAAGATTCCGGGAGCAAAACTGCACACTTCTCAGGATCCATATATAAGCGGCGGCTTGACAGCTTTTTCAATCAAAGGAGTCGAACCCAAGGATATTGTAGAATTTGTCAGACAAAAATATAATATTGTGATACGCACAGTAGGGAGCAGTAAAAAAGGCACATACGGCTGCCGGGTCTCCACTCATATATATATAACCCATAAAGAAGTGGATATGCTTCTGGCTGGGATCAAAAAAATAGCAGGCCACAGAAAATAGAATTGCTGCAGTACTGCCCCTTTTGATTTAATCTGATTTATAAGAGGAGAAAACTATGAAAAACAAAACAATACCGGCATTTCTGATATTAGTCGGGTTGGTTTTAATTACGCAGTTTGGGATTGCAGAACCGAAAATATCCGATCTCCCTTCAAAAACAGTTCTTTACAACTGTAATGTGATCGACTGCACAGGCAGTAAACCGATGAGGAACATGACTGTGGTCATTACCGGGAATATGATCACAGCGATCAAGCCTGGATCGTATCAAAAACCCAAAGGACAAGAGGATGTTAAGGTCATTGATCTGGGTGGTGCTTATCTGCTCCCCGGCTTTTGGAATGTTCATATGCATTTGTCCGCTCTCTTGCCTGATCCGAATCATATCCTGGACAATGAGCTGCTTCCTTCAGCAGTCATACGGTCAGGTTTAAACGCAATGGATGGTCTAACAAAGGGATTCACTAGCATTCGTACGGTCGGTGAGCTGGCTTATTTGGATGTGGCTTGGAGAGATGTCTTTGATCAGGGTTACTTTATGGGACCCCGTATCTTTGCCAGCGGCAATGAAGTATCAATCACCGGCGGGCATCGTGGCGATATACCGATCGGTTTTGATGGAGCAGCTGAGATTAGAAAAGCAGTACGCATGCAGATCGCACAAGGTGTAGATTGGATCAAGATCATGGAAGTGGAAATGCTTCCTGATGAAGTCGAAGCTGCTGTGCAAGTCGCCCATCATATGGGGCTGCGGGTATGTTCTCACTCTAAGGAGCCTACAACCTATCGATCCGTCCAGGCTGGAGTGGATTGCATCGAACACGGGTATGGATTAAAGGACAAGACGATCAAGTTGATGGCCGAAAAGGGGACGTTTTATGTGCCCACCATTATCTGTAACCTGAGCGACCAGTACATCAGAGAGAGGGACAAACGGCTGGCCGCTTTGGGGTATTGCGAAGATGAAAAAGCAGCAAAAGGCCGCACCCTTGTCGCTTATGCAGATGAGAGAACCCAGGAACATGCCCTGCATCAGAGAAAGGCGCTGCTCAAGGCGTTTAAAGCCGGAGTGAAGGTATGCATAGGTTCTGACTCTACCCCTGTTGGTGAACTCGGGATTCTGGAAATCGAACAATTTGTGCTTTCCGGCATTAGCGAGATGGATGCTCTTATCGCTGCAACGCGTAATTGTGCGGATCTGTGCAGGGTGCTTGATAAACTGGGAACAGTAGAGGAAGGCAAACTGGCTGATCTCGTGGTTGTTTCCGAGAATCCTTTGGAAAATATTTCCAATATCAGGAAAGTCAAAATGGTCTTCAAGGATGGGATTTCAGTAGATTTGGATCAGCCTCAAGGAACAGCAAGTTATTGGGATTATTTTTTTACAAGAGGACGGGAAAAAGGGTATGCTGCTGATTCCGATGACGCCGCTGGTTTTAAAAAGAAATAAAAGGCCCTTAGGGCGCATTATTTGTTGTGGAATCTGAGTGTTATTTATATAACGATCTTTATTATTTTTCCGACTCCCATTGAGACATAATCATCGCCATAAGCCTCTTTAAACCACTCGATCTGTTTGTCGCCGGTACAGTGGGTGGCCCCGCATTTGACTACTCCTGCCGCTTCGAATTGTTTGATAATAGCCTGTACCTGGGCCTGGGATTTTTGCATCAGATGGAAGCCGCCGAAAACAAAATAAACATCTTTGTTTAGAATCTCGCGTGCTTTGTTGACTATCTTTGTCACTCCAGGATGAGCGCAGCCTGTTATGACAACCAGCCCTTTGCTGGTATCAAATATTAGCGAATGTTCAATGATTTCGGTTCCCATCTCACCGGTTAAGTAAACATTTTTGCATAATTCCACAGGTTCTGTGACTTTGACAACTTTTCCTCCGGCTTTTTCTGTCCCCTTTACAAAGGTATCAGAAAATGATGCCGGGATATAGATAGGAGCATCGGATTTTTTTTCTAAAAAAGAAAAAAGTCCTCCGAAATGGTCTCCGTGTTCATGAGAGATCACGATCTGCTCGATTTTATTGATATCGATGTTGAGTTTTTTTATATTGTGCCAGAGAATATCCGGTTTTGTGCCTGTGTCAAAGAGGATGGTTTTTTCTGTGCCTTCGATAAGGCAGGCGAATCCCCAATCTGCCTTTGTCCCTTCTGTATGGATATAATTGTCATACAAAATTGTTACATTGATCCCATCTTTTGCTTGCTCCTCTCCAGCTTCCAGAGCCTTAATATTGCCAGTACCAAGCATCAATCCAAAACAAATGCCCAACACAATAAGTCGCATCTTAATAATTTTCATATTGTTCTCCTTTGTATGCCTTATTTATCCTTTACTATTTATAAAAAATGTCGATATTTATGAATGATTCAGGTTAAATCAAATAGCTTGAGTTTCTCAGAACTTAAAACCGAACAATTTATCGATCTGCAGAGAAACCATCTTTGCTATGCCTGTTTCATCCAGATATCCTGTGATATCCTGTAGTACTTCATCTATTTGGTCGATTTGATCTTCTTGAGTTACAATCAGAATTGTTTTATTAGTTGGACTGCTTCCGGCAAAAGCGTCTCTTAATCCTGCGAATATAGGAATATCATGGCTTATAACATGCCACATTCCGACTGAATCTAAAACTGTAGCACCGGGCACTCCTATTTCAAGAAATGCAGCAAGCAGATCGTCCAGGTATTCGATTTGGTTGAGAAAAATTATTACAAGTTTCATATTATTGTCCTGCTGATCATTGGAAATGATGCTCTTCGTATTGTTTAAAGGCGTCTATTACTTTTTCATGGTCTTTACACTTAAATAGTTTAGTGCGGAGGTTTTTATCCTTAAGGAGGCGGGAGATGCGGGCGAGGAATTTTAATTGAGCATTGATCTCCTCTTCAGGAAAAAGAATCAGGAAAAAAAGCTTAACGCATTCGCCGTCTATAGAGTGACAATTGATACCGTTTTCAGATAATCCAAAAGCGAGATAAATCTTTGCCAGGTTTTTTATTCTCGCATGGGGAATCGCTACATAGTCTCCTATGGCGGTTGTCTCTATTTTTTCACGTTCAATAAGGCAGTGGAATGCTTTTTCTTTGTCAATTTCGGGATGTACTGATAGGATAAGCTCTAATAGTTCTTCTATTATTCCCTTTTTAGTTGTTTTGGAGAGGGGTATTTTAATGCACTCTTTGTTTAAATAATCAGTAATCCGCATGATTTTCTCCTTTATGTATTAGTCTCACCCACTTTTATAAGCCCATATTTAAAAGCTATAGGGCCGATTATCTGGTTCATTATTATAGCAGCAATGAGGATTGTTTGGATAGAGGGTCCAATATCAGGGAATCGCCGCACGACTTCTGTCAACAGCCCTAAGCTTACACCTGCCTGAGTAATAAAGCCTAACCAGGCGTTTTTATAGATCTTTGGAGGAGTTTTAGAGAGTTTTCCACTGAAATATGAGCCGATATTGATTAATATTAGACGGGCCACAACGATAATAAGTCCAAATAACCAACCTGTGCGTAGTATATTGATGTTCATCGCAGCTCCTGTCATGGCAAAAAAGGCAATATAGATCGGAAGTGAAACTCTGTCCATTCTCTTTAGAAATTTTTTGCCATGGTCAGAAAAATTTTGCACAGTAAAACCCGCTGCTATACAGATCAGAAGAGGTTCTATCTCAAACCCGATATTATGGACTTCATGTAAATATTCGCCTAAAAGGCGGGAAATTTCTATCACTAAAAACCCCATGGCAATAATAACAACAGCAAATTCGACTTTTACTTTCTCAATTAGAAAAACAATAAATTTCCCTAACAGATAACCAAGGAGAAAAGCAATAGCTATTTCTAAGATAAGTGCTGCTATAAAGGATAAATCCATTCCGCCTTTTGTTTGTATAATAATTTGGCAGACTGATATGATAACAGCAAAGAGCATGATGACGATAACATCCATGGCAACTGATACACTTAATACTAAGTCAGTATAGGGACCTTTAGCTTTTGTTTCACTTATAATGGCAATAGCGGATGAGGGAGAACGTGCTACAGTGATGATCCCGAAAATTGCCGAGACAGCAAGCTTAACACCAGGATTTAGCCCGCTTAGAAAAGGGATAAGGCTGGATATAGAAAAAACTAGTAATGTGATCCCTGTAAATACTACAAGAGTAATTCCCGAAATATAATAAATGATGGATTTTAACGTACGCCGTATATTAGAAAGCCGTAATTCACCTCCAGCACAAAAGGCGATAAAAGCGAGCGCTAAGTTATTTATGAAGCTTAGCTCATTGATTGCAGAGCTTGTGTAGAATTTCAAGAAATACGGTCCCATAAAAAGGCCTGTTAAGATATAACCTACTATGCCTGGAAGCCCTATTTTTTCTAATAATTGACCGATACAGTAGGCAGCGATAAGTATAAAACCGAGAACAAGGGTAGGACAGTCTTTCTGATTTAGTTTTAGTCCGGCATGGATGATGAAAGACATGGTCGCAAGAGCAAGAAAAAGGCTGATTATTTTATTTAACATTATCCTTTTATTATTTTTTTAGAACCTTTTAGTTGATAGAGAATAAACTTAGGGCTTATGAGTTCATTAACAAACATGGACAATATGATTATTGTTACCAGGTAATCTGATAGAGGGGGATAGAGGAGTTTGAAATTAATTATTATTGCAATAGTCAACCCACCTTCAGAAAGAAGACCTAAACCAAGAGCAGGTGGAGTATTAAAATCCGTTTTAAATATTCTTGTGGCTGTAAATGTTCCAATAACTTTGCCAGTTGTCCTTATTAAAAAATATATCCCTGTGATCAAAAGAATATAATCAAATTTAAGAGACCAGCTTGCCCCGATTATAATGAGCAGAATGATATAAATGGATTTTTCAGAATGAATGATAGTTGCCAGGGCACGAAGGCGGTGCCGGCAGAAGTTTGCTGTAATAGTACCACAGATAAAGCCGATCACAAGAGGTGAAGAATTTGCTTTTGATGCTAATCCTCCGCAGAATAGAACTGTCCCGATTAAAAAAACAAGGAATTCCTGTTGAGAGAATTTCGTCTTACTCAGAATAATAAGGATAAGCGCTGATAGGATTCCTAAAGATATTGATAAAATAAACCATCTTAGAGACCTTGCTAAGCTAAAGTTAGCATTATTAACGCCTGGCATTATCCAAATAGCAATAGTAAAAAAACACAAAGCAAAGATTCCGTCAACACTGGAGATATAACGCAAAAGAGCTAAAAGCTTGCGGTTTTCAAACTGATAGTTATTACTTACTATGGCAAGTGCAGATTGGGCGGTACAAGAGGCCGCACTTCCAAGGGTAATGGCCATTATTAGCAGGGTGTTTTCAGGAAGGGAAAACAGTGCTCTAAATGATAGATAAACCGCAAAACTAACGATTAAAAAAGTAATAAAGGCCTGTATGGCCGAGATTGAAAAGTAGAAACGCGGCAGGTTTTTGAGCTGACGGAATTCGAATTGCAGGCCAAATAAAAAGCCGATCCAGCAAAGCCCGAAGATCAAAAATGGTTCCAGATTATTTAAAGACCGGGTATCTATAAGATTAAGGCCCATTCTGCCTAAGATAACCCCGATAAATATGTATTCAGCTCCTGTAAATAATATGTTTTTAAAACCAAGGGGAAGGCGGCGGTTTAAAAATGTAAGGCGAGACCCCAAAAGGGCGATCACCAAAATGACAACGACAGATAAAAGTAGTCTCATATTTTATGTAAAAAATTTTCTCATAAAGG
>JAUWTR010000236.1 GCA_030614645.1 Candidatus Aminicenantota bacterium | reverse complement strand
CGTGGCAACAATCCCGGCAGCGACTTAAATCCCAGGTCTGGCCATATGCACTGTCTGTTATTTTAATGCTTTCTTTATCCAGAGAATAAATGTTAAAGGTGTTTTTTTTATAATTGACTATAGAGGTGCTTTCACATACCGGGCATTGCTTAAGATAAATAAAGTTTTCTGGTGATCGTGTTTTATTATGCATTGAGTAATGAATTTTTTAACACTGATGAGACTTGATGTCAAATTTCATCTGGGAATAACAATATCAAGATAGCTTAGTCGATTTCCAGTTCCATCTTCTCAAGATATAGTTCTGTCCCGGATAACGTCTTTAGATTGGTTGAGCCGCATTTGGTGCAGATAAATACAAAATCATCTTTTACCACTTCTGTTTTGCAGTCCCGGCAGAGGATTTTTAAAGGGACTTCTTTTATTGTAAGCTCTCCTTCTGAGGCCATAGTATCTTTTTTATAAATGTCAAATGCTGTTATTAAAAGATCAGGTACGACACCTGATAGTTTTCCGACCTGCAGAACTACATGGGTGATTTTTTTGGCGTTTTTTTCTGCGGCCTTTTCCTCCATTATTTCAAAGAGGTTGGCTATCAGAGAGAGTTCATGCATTGGTCCTCCGGATTTTTTGTAAAGACTCGCTGAAATATTCTGCCAGTTCTTTTATCCCGGCCCCGGTTTGAGCCGAGGTTGTAAAGGTGATTAAAGCAGGATTGATTTCTAATGCTTCTTTTTTGGCTCTTTCTATATTAAACGGCAATACTGAAACCAGGTCGGTTTTACTGATGACCAGGCAATCGGAAGTGGTAAAGGCCTTGGGATATTTTTTAGGCTTGTCGTCTCCTTCCGGTGTAGAAAGCAGGACGCAGCGAATGTTTTCTCCCAGATCAAAGCTGGCCGGACAGACGAGGTTTCCGACATTTTCAATGAATAGAAAATCCAGGTCAGCCGGGATTTCAGGCAGAAGCTTTCCTATCATTTTGGCTTCCAGATGACAGGCGCCGCCGGTGATTATCTGCCATGCAGGTATTCCTTTTGCCCTTATCCTGTCGGCATCTCTTTCAGTCTCAATATCTCCTTCAATGACTGCCATTTTATATTCCGGGGCTAATATCTCTGACAGGCTTTCTAAGAGAGTTGTTTTCCCTGCTCCGGGCGAGCTTAAAAGGTTAATGGTTAAAATGCCTGTGTCTGTTAATTTTTGCCTTATCTCTGCGGCGATCTTCTTGTTAGAGCCAAGAAGATCCTCCAGCACCATAACTTCTTTTGTTTTCATTTTTTCATCTTTTCCCATTGTCGCTATAAAGCTCCTTATTATTAAGTAATAGTATTATACGCTTTGGGCAGCTGAACTGTAAATACGCTTCCTTTTCCCGGTTTGCTTGTGACTTGGATAGAGCCGTTATGAGCATCGACTATTTTTTTGGCAATGGTCAGCCCTAATCCCGAACCTTTTTGTTTCTTGTCTTCACTCCGGCTTACCCGGTAGAATTGATTAAAAAGATAGGGAATATGCTCTTCTCTGATTCCGATGCCCGTGTCTTTGATCTCAGTGGTTATATAATCCTCTTCCTCTTTGATCAGGACCTTTATGGTTCCATCCGCTTTATTGTATTTGATTGCGTTCCTTATTAGGTTTGAAAATACCTGTTCCAGGGAATCTGAATCTCCCAGGGCTTTATCGCTTCCGGAAATTGAAGATAAAGAAAGAGTGACTTTGTTTTTTTTAGCATAGGGTTTTAGAAATTCTACCTGCTTGTTAATAAGGTCTTCTAATGAAACTATTTTGAGTTTATCTACGATCGATCCCCCGTCCATCCTGGCAATATCAAGCCAGTCATTTATCAATTCCAGCAGGCTGTTAAGCCGCGTTCTTGCTTTTACCAGCATATCTTTTTGCCTGGGCGCTACTTCTCCGGCTATTCCTCCCAGAATGACTTCAAAGTATTGGGTAATAGCTACCAGCGGGCTGCGAAGTTGGTGGGAAACCATTGTGATAAAATTTTCTTCGATCATTTTTTTTTCATTTCTAAGAGATTCGGCCTCACGAAAAAGTTTTATTCGGTCTAGTCCACGCTTGATTATCAGTCGCAACTCTCCTGGGGTGAAAGGTTTGTGAAGGATATCGTAGGCGCCCCTTTTCATAGCTTCTACTGCAGATTCTATAGTGGCATATCCGGTAATGACAATGGGAATGATATTTGAGTCGATCTTTTTGACTTTTTCCAGAACATCTAGCCCGCTTATGCCGGGCATTTTAAGGTCGATGAGTACTAAATCAGGTCTTATTTTTTCGACTTTTGTCAGGCCGGAACTTCCGTTTTCAGCTGTTTCGGTCAGAAAACCGTCTTTTTCTAAGATCATCCGGCAGGAATCCCGCATGGATTCTTCATCATCGATGACAACGATACTGTGTTTTCTCTTCTTCATTTAATTTTTCCCCTGGTTGGACCGGGTGAACTGACTAATCTATCAGATTCAAGGCGGGTGAAGTCATTTTTTAAGAAGCCTTTCAATCCGGGAGAAAAGGTCATCCGGTTTTACTGGTTTGTCGATATAATCATCCGGACTGCTTAGTCCCTGATCTTCACCTTTAAACTGAAATCTAGAGCCTGTCATTTCTTTGACTGCAGAAACGAAAATTACGGGAGTGTTTTTTACACTACTGAATTCTTTTGAAGTTTTAATAGCATTACACAGGGAGAATCCGTCGAAGAGGCTGTCCATCATGATGTCGAGGAGAATAAGATCCGGTTTTTCTTTCAGAATCTTTTTTTTTCCTTCCTCCGGATTGGGGGCAGTGACAACTTCATATAGAGCTGATTGAAGAATAGATGTCACAGCATCTCTGAAATCAGGATCATCATCGATGATCATAATTTTTGCTTTTGAATTTTCCATTTAATTCCTCCTAAAAACGTTATTAATTGCTAATTTTAACTCTTCTTTTCCAAATGACTTTATGAAATAAAAGAAGATATCTTCTGCTCTAACCCGGGCCTCCAGTTCTTTTGAGTTGTGCTTGCTGGTCATTATTATTTTTATATCCGGGTTGATATTCTTAAGAATCGATACGGCTTCGTATCCTTTCATCTCCGGGATGTTTATATCCAGGATAAGACAGTGAAAATCGCTTATAGGAAACTCTCTGATCGCCATATTAAGTCCTTCAGCAGTAAAAACACTATAATTTTCTGCCTTCAGAAATGAGGCTAATACAGTTCTTTCATCATGGTTAGAGTCAATGATAAGTATTTTTTTATCTGCAATGTTCATTTAATAAGTCCATTCACTATTTAAAGCAATTATTGTGCCAATTGCAGCTGTTTGTGTTAATTCATAATGAATTATGTATATTGCAGAAAACAAAGAAGATATAAAATAGGATATATTGATAAGCAAATAACATGATTTGAGTTGTTAACGGGGTGGGGAATATCTCCCTAGCTGTGGTTAATATTTCCTATGGGAAAAGCCGGGCCTTTCCTGGCGGGCAGGCCCTAATATGGGTATAATATAATAGTTAAATCGCCCAGAGGCTTTATAAATTGATGCAGGAAGGTAAAGGTGGGATATCACCTGGCTGGACGATTCTTTTATTCATCTTTTTTTATTGCTCCCTAATATCTGTTAATAGCTGCTTAATTTCGTTAAGAGCTTTTTCTATGGGAGCGCTTAGCTGGTTTCCTTTTTGGAGGCTGCCGGGTTGAATCCCGAGGACATAAGCGTTTTTCATCTTCTTGTAATTAATAAGTCCGGATATAGTTGGAAGAAGTCTATGGCTTAAAGAGATGTTATTGATGATTAAATGCAGGGGGAGGAGAGTTACTTTGCCGGGATCTTCATTAAAGTCAACAGCATCAAGGAAAATAAGCGGTCGGTCACTATCATTTGTCCAAAGGTCCTCGTCTTGTTCGATTTCTGATTCAAGCAGAACATCCTGAATGCCAGCATTTTTTAATTTCCTTGCCAGCTTTATCCCAGCTCCATCATCGGACAGAGTTGGATTACCCACTCCGATAAAAGCAGGAT
>JAUWTR010000177.1 GCA_030614645.1 Candidatus Aminicenantota bacterium | reverse complement strand
CTTCATTATCATTAAATTTTAGCAAATCAGACCAAAACCAGGCTTCATATTCCTGGCTTGATGCTTCCGGCCAACTTCAGACAACTTACAATGACTATTCCATGCAGGTCGACCAACAGATACCGACCGGGGGAAATCTATCATTAAGGCTCAGCAGCTCCATGTATGACACCAATAGAACAGGGATGACCATCAACCCAAGTTATAGAAGCACACTCAGATTCAGTTTCAGCCAGCCTTTACTTAAAGACTTTGGTCCCAAGATGAGCCGGAAGGATATAATCATTGCAAAAAACAACCTTATGATCTCGGAGAAGGATTTAAAAAAAGCCATTCAGGATACTGTCTACAATGTAGAGGAAGCCTACTGGAATCTCGTCTATACTATTGAGGACCTTAAAGTCAAACAACAATCTTTACATCTGGCAGAGGACCTGCTGGCTAAAAACAGGCGGGCTGTGGAAGTCGGCACAATGGCCCCTATTGAAATAATCAATGCCCAGGCGAGCGTTGCTCAGCAGGAGGCGAATATTCTGGCGGCTGAAGCTCAGGTTAAAAACAACGAGGACAGGCTGCGGACCATCATCAACCTGTCTGCCGATTATCCTCAGGTAGGGGTAATTGAAATCATACCAAAAGACACCCCCGCATATGAAAAAAAGGATATGAAGCTGGACGAGGCCCTGAGTATTGCCATGCAAAACCGTCCTGACCTGCAATCTGCCCGTTTAGGCCTTAAAAACAATGAAATGGACTTAAGTTATGCTAAAAACCAGCTGCTTCCCAACTTAAGTTTCACAGCCTCCTATTGGAGTCCGGGTGTTTCCGGAGACCAGCTTATTTACCCTGCAGGTTTTCCTTTTGGGGACCCTATAGACGTAATCCCAGGGGGAATTTCTGATTCATTCAAGGATGTGTTTGACTTTAGATATAAAAACTGGTCGGTAGGATTAACTCTTGATTTTCCCATAAGTAATATTCTATCAAGGGCATCCTATGCCCAGGCAAGCGTTAATCTGGAACAAGCCAAGCTCAGGCTTAAAGACCAGGAACAACAGGTGTTTACTGATATAAAAATCGCGGTTAGAAACGTTGAGACAAGTTACAGGCAGACTCAGGCACTCCAGGCTGCTCGCAAACTTGCAGAGAAACAACTTGAAGCTGAAGAAGAAAAACTCAAGGTCTGGCTTACTACCAATTATTTTGTGCTGCAGTACCAGAGAGACCTCTCCAATGCCCGGTCCCAGGAGCTTCAGGCTATAATTAATTATAATCTGGCCCTGGCCCAGCTTAATCGTGACCTGGGGATCAGTCTTAAAGAGAAAAACATTCAAATAGAAAACATGATCGGATATTAATTCAGGTCTCCGCATACAGGTCACACAGGTTAGGATAAAAAACATGAGGAAACTGTTCAAGTTACTGCTGATCACTATAGTTTTTTTTAACCAGATCGCCTTGGTTACGGCCGGAACAACAAATGCCACCTACTGCATAAAGGCTCTGGAATTATCTCCGGCACCTAAGATAGACGGCAAGCTGGATGACGCTTTCTGGAATAGCGCGGTTGTCTTGGACAGTTTTACCCAATACCAGCCCAAAGAAGGAGCTGAGCCTTCAGAGAAAACAGTCGCCTATGTAGGTTATGACAGTAAAAATCTTTATATTGGAGTTCGATGTTTTGATTCCTCCCCCAATGCAATTCGGGCCAGCCTTACTAAACGGGACAGCGTCTATGGCGATGACGAGATCACAATTTACCTCGATACATTCAACGATAAAAAACGCGCCTTTGCTTTTCAAGTCAATCCCTACGGTGTCCAAACAGACGGGATTTATAACGAGACAAGGCGCCGGCACAGAGGAGGAGGATTTAACCGTATTGACAAAAACTGGGATACATTTTTCCTTACGGATGCTAACATAGACAATAAAGGTTATTCAGTCGAACTAGCCATTCCCTTTAAAAGCCTGCGGTTCCCTAATGCCGATTCCCAGGTCTGGGGGCTTCAGATCAAACGGGATATCCCCAGGAAAAACGAAGAGATCTACTGGCATCCCCGCTCCCGGGACGTCAACGGATTCCTGGCCCAAATCGGCGAACTGCATATTGAAGGGTCCCTTGACAAGGGAAATAATTTGGAAGTCATGCCGGTACTTACAGGAATGCAGGAAGAAGGCGAGAAATTTTCCCCGGAGCCAAGCTTAAATCTCAAATACGGCATAACTTCAAATCTGACTGCAGATCTGACATTTAATCCTGATTTCAGCCAGATTGAAGCTGATATGCCGAAAATCGATGTTAATCAGAGGTATGCCCTTTATTTTGCGGAAAAACGCCCCTTTTTTCTTGAAGGCAAAGATTTTTTCGACACCCCCATTGAGTTAGTCTACACCCGAACCATCGACAATCCTATGTGGGGAGGCAAGGTAACAGGCAAGATTGGAAAAACCACGATCGGATATTTAAGTGCTTATGATAAAGCTCCTGGGGATATTAACATCCCGCTTGCTCCTGATACACCGGAACAGGCAAACGAGCGGGGATTAGTAAATATCTTTCGCCTTAAGCAGGACATTTTTCAGGAATCTTATATCGGCTTTATTTTTTCCGACAAAGAAACAGGAGGTTCCTGGAACTCGATCAATCAAAATTACACTCGGGTTGCCGGGATTGACGGCCATTTTAAGTTTAAAAAATATTACCGTTTCGCTTTCCAGGTAGTCGGCTCTTCCAGTAAGGTGGAAGATCAAAAAACAGATATCGTGCCGGCCATGAATTTCAGCTTGAGCCATGCTTCCCGGCATTGGAATATTTCTGCGGAATATAACCATATGCCTGAAGATTTTGAAGCTTCGATCGGTTATATCCGCCGTAAGGATATCCGTCAAATAAGGACCCGGTTGGGGTATAATATCCTCCCCCAGAATGATTTGATCGTATCCATCCAGCCTTCCATAGAATACCGGCGGGCATACGATTTTAACAATATCCTGACTGATGATGAGATTCGGATCGGAGGTATTATCACCGGCTGGAGAGGTTCTTTTTTCTGGGGGGGTTACACTACTGAACTTGAACGTTACGAGGGAATTGATTTTACACGCCAGGGTATCCGATTGAGTATTAACTCTCAGCCACTTGCCTGGTTAAGCGGCAATATATCCTATTCAGCGGGAGATTCGATTTACTACTCAGACGATCCTTATCTGGGCTTTAAAAGCTCTATCGGAGTAAGAACCACCCTTAAACCTTTTTCCAACCTGCGTATTTATTACAGCTTGAATAATGACACATTTTCAAAAAGCAAGGGCGGAGAAAGAGTATATCGCATTAATATTTTTAGCCAACGGATAAGTTACCAGCTAACGCGGACAATCTCTCTCCGGCTTATAACCGATTATAACGATTATTACAAAGACCTTTATAACAGTCTTCTCCTCAGCTGCGAATATCGCCCCGGTACTGTGTTCTACTTAGGCATGGATGATAGCCGGGAACAGGATGACGCAGGAATATTTGCCAGGACAGGCCGGTACTATTTTATAAAATTCTCCTACTGGTGGCGGATATAAGAGAGGAAGCATGAGCCTTAAGCAAGAATCAGGTCAGTTGATACGAAAACACGCAGATTTTCCCCAGCTAGGAAAATCCGCTCGGATACAGTCTTCGCTCTCTTCTCCTTAAAGGAGAAGAACCATGCCCGCTCATCCTTGCTCACGGTTTTCTTAATCAATTAACCTGATTCTTTTTACCGCTTAGATACTATCAAGCTGTCCTTGACAAATTCTGAGTCATTATTTACTATTTTTCATGATGGAAGGAGAAAAAATCATGAGAAAAGCACTGATTTTACTAACATTTTTTTGTATGTATATGCTTGTTCTGGGATTCAATGTCCAGGCTCAGGAAAAGGACGATCTCAAGGAATGGAATAATCAGATTCGTCGGGAAAAGTTTGACCTCATTCTGCCCCAAGTCATGAGGGAACGTAACATCGACATGTGGATTCATGTGATGAGAGAAACAATTCCGGATCCCTTTGGGGCAGAAGACCTGGGGAGTACCTCCGGTGTTTTTATCTTCACTGACCGGGGCGGAGACAGGATCGAACGGGCGGTTCTCGGACGTCGCTGGGGAGCTTCACATGCGGGAGAAACATGGAAGGTACATTGGAAGACTAAGTTGGTTGAAGAATGCGGAGCCTATGACATTATCCACGCCCCAGTTCTTGTGAAGCAACCGCCGGGAGGCCCGCTGACAGAATATGATTACCGATTCGAGGGCCTCAGAAATTTCGTTGAAGAACGTGACCCCAAACACATTGCTGTAAATTACAAGTATGAACTGGGACCCTATCCAACCACAACAAGAGCCCAAGACAGCATTTCCCATACAGATTACCTCCTATTGACTGATGAACTCGGTGATAAATATGCCGCCAGGATAGTCTCATCTGAATATGTGATGATGGATTACATTATCAGAAAGGTACCGAGCGAAATTCAACTACTTAAGAGAATGCGTAAGGAGGAAGATGAACGTATAAAGAAAGCTTTTGCTGAAATTGTGCCGGGTGTAACCAAAAATCGCGAGGCGGGAGTAACTGTCTTTCGTCGGATGAGCACAGGACTGTCACAAAGGGGAAGGAGCAGGGGCTGGGAAAACAATGTGATCCAGGGAGGCGACATCCTGGCAGCACCTAGCGTGGGAATGTACGCCTATGTGCTCCGTGAAGGAGAGACTGAACCGCCTCCAGAAATCAAGAAACTCTGGGCAGAATACCTGAAAATCGATAAGATTCTGGCACATACCATTAAAGCGGGACTCACCGCTCGTGAAATTATTCAAATCTACAAGCGGAAATTTGCTGATGAAGGTATTATTGTAAGGGATGATGAATTGCATAT
>JAUWTR010000381.1 GCA_030614645.1 Candidatus Aminicenantota bacterium | reverse complement strand
TGACATCGGCAATTTTTATGAATGGTTCAGGATGATTAAGAAAGCTGTTAGCAAGGATGAGCGGGCATGGTTCCTCGCCAGAATGGAGAAGAGAGCGAAGACTGTATCCGAGCGGATTTTCCACGCTGGGGAAAATCCGCGTGTTTTCGTATCAACTGACCTGATTCTTGCTTAAGGCTAGAAGATTAAAAAAATGAGGGAACTTCCAATCTTCTATTTACTATTAAGGGCTTAATTAGTATCATTTCTAACAATACAATGTCCTTAAAAAAAAATAAAAACATATTAGACACTATCGGCAACACCCCCCTTATTAAACTCAACCGGATCACAAAGGAAGTTAAGGCCGACATTTTTGCCAAACTTGAATTTATGAATCCATTTGGAAGTGTAAAAGACAGAACCGTCAAATTCATGCTCGAAAAGGCAGAAAAAGAGGGAAGATTGCACCCCGGCACTACAATCGTGGAAAATTCCTCCGGAAACACAGCTTTAGCTCTGGCCGGCATCTGTGCTTTAAAGGGGTATAAGCTAAAAATCATTATCCGGGACAACCTCAGTGCAGATAAGATAAAATTTCTTAAAGCGATGAATGTACAGCTTGTCATGGTAGACCACACCCTTCCCCCTGAGGCCCCCGAATCCTATAACAATCTGGCTGCAAAAATAGCCAGAGAAACATCGGAAAGTTATTATCTTGACCAGCACAATAACCGGGAAAACAATGAGTCGCACTATAGGACAACCGGGCCTGAGATCTGGAAGCAAATGAAAGGCCGCCTTGATTATTTTATTGCCGGCATAGGAACCGGCGGGACAATCTGCGGAGCAGCAAAATACTTAAAAGAAAAAGATTCTTCCATAAAAGTAATTGCAATTGATCCGGCAGGTTCAATTTTTTATGATTATTTTTATTCAAAAAAAATCATCAAGCCCGCCCCTTATCTCATCGAAGGATTGGGGGATGAATTTCTTATAGAGTGCGTTGATTTTTCTGTAATAGATGATTTTTACAGAATCACAGATAAACATGCTTTTCAAATGACAAGGAATCTGGCAAATGAGGAAGCTATCCTAGCCGGAGGCTCAAGCGGGGCTGCTATCTGGGGCGCCCTAAAACTAGCGCAATCTCTTACCCGGAAGAGCCGCATAGTGACAATATTTCCTGATTCAGCCAACAGATACTTGAGCACTATTTATAACAATGACTGGTTAAGAGATAAAGGGATTCTTTAACCCGGAATATTTTGCCTTTTTTCTCATGTTGTGATAAAATTTTAACAAATTTAATCCTTGAGGTGTAAAGATGTCAGGTCATTCGAAATGGGCTTCCATAAAGCATAAAAAATCCGCAACTGACGCCAAAAGAGGGAAAATTTTTACAAAGCTGATAAAAGAGATATCGGTTGCAGCCCGCATGGGCGGAGGAGATGAGGAAATAAATTCCAGGCTGCGCAAAGTTATTTCTGATGCCAAAGCAGCTAATATGCCCTCAAGCAATATTGAACGAGCAATCTTAAAAGGCACCGGCCAATTAGAAGGAATTAACTATGAAGAATACTCTTTTGAAGGCTATGGCCCCGGCGGAGTCGCAATTCTTATTGAAGCACTGAGCGATAACAATAACCGGACTGTTTCGGAAATTCGGCATATTTTCTCAAAAAACGGGGGGAATATGGGAGAATCCGGATGTGTCGCCTGGATGTTTAAAAGAAAAGGCTACTTTGTAGTGGAAAAATCCACCATATCGGAAGACAAGCTATTGGATATCGTTTTAGAAGCAGAGGCAGATGACCTAAACGAAGATGGCAGTAATTATGAAGTGTTCACATCCCCTGAGAACTATGAGGCAGTCGATAAGGCCTTAAAAGACAACAATATCGAGATCGCAGCATCAAGCCTTAGTATGATCCCGCAAACCTATGTAAAAATCGAAGGGAAAAAAGCACAACAGTGTTTGAAATTGATAGAAGCTTTGGAAGACCATGATGACGCCCAGTATGTCTGGGCTAATTTTGATATTGACGAAGAGGAAATCGCCGAATTTTCCGATTAATATTTGAGCTCATAACATATTTTAATGCGTGTTCTCGGAATCGATCCCAGCCTTATTTCTACAGGATTTGGTATAATAGATTACACAAAAAATCTTTATTCTGTAACATCCTACGGGATTATCCGCCCCTCCCAGCGTTTATCCATTCTAGATAGAATATATAAAATAAATAACAAAATTGAAGAACTTATCCGTAATTTTAAACCCAAAGAAGTAGCAATCGAAAATTTATTCTATGCTAAAAATGTAAAAACCGCTATAACCTTAGGCCAGGTACGAGGTGCGATCATGGTTGCAGTTGCATCCTGTAACTGTCCGCTTTATGAATATTCTCCCCTGGAAATTAAAAAAGCAGTTACAGGATATGGCCAGGCGGACAAAAACCAGGTACAGCAGATGATAAAAACACTCTTAAACCTTCAGGAAGCAAAACTAAGAACAGATGCATCAGATGCCCTTGCTACTGCCTTCTGCCACTTAAACTGCAGAATCTTTCAACAAAACATTTCTGATTCACTTATTGAATAGCGAGGAAAAAAATGATTGCATATTTAAAAGGCACACTGATCCAAAAAAAACCAAATCAGGTCATAATTGAT
>JAUWTR010000285.1 GCA_030614645.1 Candidatus Aminicenantota bacterium | reverse complement strand
TGGTATTTCGGCAAAGGCCATACTACCGGAGATATTGTTGTTTACTTTCCTGAAGAAAAAACCGCATTTCTTGGAGATCAGATCTTTATAGGCCGGGCTCAGCTTATCCACTCTTATAAAGGCGGAAACTCATTTGCTCACGTAAAAACACTTACAAAAATGCTTGCTACCCTTGACACTGAAAAGTTCTGCAGCGGCCATGCCGATGTTATCGGCCGCGATGCTGTAAAAAAGCACATTAAAGAAATAGTGAATCTGCAGGAAAAGGTAAAAGACCTGAAAGCTCTGGGGAAAAACCTTGGTGAAATAAAAGCTAAATTCAAGGAAAACGAATCCCGGCTTATCGAGGCGATCTACAACGAGATAAAATAAGTTTGGCAAGAAACTGCCCAACTTCTAATCTTTTAACCTGGATTATTCACGAGTCAAGGTTAATCAACCACTCGAAGTTTCTTCCAAGTTTTTGTCATAAAGAATATCGCTGTCGCTGCAAGTGCTGACAGAATAAAAGCCAGAGTATTTTTACCGTATATCCAGTAGCCGACAGCAAAAAGCACACTGTAAACTGCAAAGCATCCCAACACCATACAAAGTATTCCGACGGGAACATCCCAGCTCTTTCCAGGAGTTTCAACCGAATCATTATCTTTTTCCGCCTGTTCGATCACTTTTTTCCACCCTGGCCCGCCCGGTTTAACCAGCCGGTAAAATGAACGCAGCGTCTTAGTTTCTGAGGGACTGGTTATAAAAGTTACTGTTATCCAGCAGACCGTTGTTACAGCTACTCCCAGGAGCAGCTGCACATGGGAGGAGATCTCTGGCAGCCCGGTAAAAGGGTGTAAAATCTGGAGATATACTGCAGCTGAAAACGAAACCACCATAGCAGTTATTTCACTGAAAGGATTTATCCTCCACCAGAACCAACGCAGGATAAAAAGCAGACCGGTCCCGGCTCCGATCTGAAGCAGGATGTTGAAAGCCTGCAGGGCATTTCTCAGCAATAACGCCACTAAGCTGGCCAGGATCATTAAAGAAACCGTAGAGATCCGGCCAACCCGGACCTGTCTTTTATCACTGGCTTCAGGATTAATAAAGCGTTTGTAAAGATCATTAACAATATACGATGAACCCCAGTTCAGATGAGTCGAAATAGTAGACATAAAGGCCGCAACAAGAGACGCCACCACCAGGCCGAGCAATCCCCGGGGCAGGAATGTCAGCATAGCCGGATATGCCATGTCATGCCGGATAACACTGGGGTCCACATGAGGAAAGGCAGCCCTTAAAGCCTCAAGATTAGGAAAAACAACAAGGGAACACAGGGCAACAATAATCCAGGGCCAGGGCCGCAGAGCATAATGAGTCGCATTAAACAGCAAAGTCGCTTTTATAGCATGCTTTTCTGTTTTAGCCGACAGCATGCGCTGGGCGATATAACCGCCTCCTCCTGGCTCTGCCCCGGGATACCAGACACTCCACCATTGAACAGCCAGGGGGAGTATCAACAAAGGGATCAGAGCTTCAAAATTAGAAAAATCAGGCAGGATATTCAGCTTGGAAACCACAGCTTCATTGGTTAAAAGACTGCTCAGACCTCCAACCTGAGGAAGCCGTACTGCTACAATGGCTGCCCCGATCGCCCCCACCATAGCTATTCCAAACTGAAAAAAATCAGTTATTAAAATCCCGCGCAGTCCCCCTAAAGCACTGTATGCTACCGTAACTAAAGATGCTATCAGCAGGGTTTGAACAGGAGTGAGTTTTAACATAACGCCACCGATTTTGATGATAGCCAGGGAAACTGTTGCCATTATCATAATGTTAAAAAACACACCCAGGTAAATGGCCCTGAAGCCCCGCAGAAAAGCAGCTGCCTTTCCGCTGTATCGCAGCTCATAAAACTCAAGGTCTGTAAGCACCTGGGAGCGGCGCCACAGCTTGGCATAAACAAATACTGTAAGCATCCCTGTCAAAAGAAAAGCCCACCACACCCAGTTTCCGGCAACTCCATTCTGCCTGACAATATCGGTCACAAGATTGGGAGTGTCACTGGAAAATGTGGTCGCCACCATAGAAACTCCCAGCAGCCACCACGGCATATTTCTCCCGGATAAAAAGAACTCCGTAGAGCTTTTCCCGGCTTTTTTTACAACCGCCAAGCCAATTATTAAAGAAACTACAAAAAAACCAATAATAAATGCCCAGTCGATCCCTTGTAATGGCATAACCCGTCCTTGCTAATACAAGCCCGTTTTTTTCAGTATCTGAATGATCCCCTTTTTTTTCATAAGAGCCTCAATCTCTTCGACTTCACGAGGGATACCGGCAGTAAGGTTTTCACAGCCGTCTTCTGTGATAAGAATTGTATCTTCCACTCTGACTCCAAGATTTTCATCAGGGTAGATAACCATCGGTTCATTGGCAAAAACCATGCCCGGCTTAAGAATGTCCGGCCCTCCGCCTACATCATGGACAGCCATTCCCACATAATGGCCAAAACCTCCCTGCATCCTCTTAAAATAATCTTTGGAAAGGTCATACCCCTGTTTTATCAGGATCTGCTTAACTTCTTCTCTTGCCTCATTCCGAGTCAATCCGGGCCTGTAAACACTCATACAGGCATTGTGCACTGCATTGGATGCTTCATATACTTCTTTCTGTCTTTTGGTAAATTTCCCATTTACTGGATAGGATATGGTGATATCAACATCATAATAACCAAGGTCAGGGCCGACATCGATCACCAGAAACTCACCATCCTTTAATAATCTGTCATGTTTGTAATAATGAGCATAGGGGTGGTTCTCTTCAGAGCAGATTATCATATAATAGGCCAGGTCCTGCGCCCCTACTTTTTTACACAAATATTCATAGAGGGCTGCCAGCTCATACTCATATAGTCCAGGTCGGGTTGATTTCATCAATTCTATATGAGCTTTTACTCCTATCCGCCCTGTTTTGCGTATCAATTCGATCTCCGCCGGAGATTTTATGACCCGCAGATCCCAGATCATAGAGGAACAATCTTTAACTTCCACTTGAGGAAACTTCTCCTTAAGCTGCTTTACAAACTGCAGCTCCCGAGTAAGGCGGCCGTCCCACTCGTTAAAGATCATATTCCTCTGAAGAGTCCGGAAGGTCTCATTAGTACACTCACGCATCAATTCTTCTGGTTTAAATGAGGTGTAAAATACTTTCACCTGAGATGAGAGACGGGAAAGATATGAGGAAAAATTTTCATAAGGATAGGTTTTCTCTATACCGGTCACTTCTTCCGGGTTCCTTACCATATCCAGGCTTATTCCTTCATTGCGGGCGCCCCGCTCAGAAATTGTAAAGAAAAGAATACTCTCTTTTTGAACTCCATTAATAAGTAAAACAGCATTAGGGACTTCCACCCCTGTGAAATACATAAAATCATTGTTCTGATAATATTCGTTATATCCGGTCTGTGACTGTGCCCCCCAAATTACC
>JAUWTR010000080.1 GCA_030614645.1 Candidatus Aminicenantota bacterium | reverse complement strand
GATTACCCAAGTCATCCACAAGCATACGTGGAGTTATAGCCTTTATTTGTGGCATTGTTATATTTTTCGCTATTTTTTTCATGTTTTCATTTCGGCTATTTTCATACCGGGCTCTGAATTCTTCGGCATCTTTACTAGTAAAGGGAACTGGCTCATAAGGGCGGTCTATTATCTTGAAAACCCTCCCAGTTTTATCAAACACCTCAATATTGTATTTATCATTCAAACAGTGATACAAGCATTGCCGCTTTTGATCTGAAGCAAAAATTGACTGAGGAGAGTGTGGCACGCTGATGCCAAATGCGATGTTCCTCTCAGCATGGATTTTCATCTCCTGGGGTACAAACTCACCAAATGAGCGGATCTCGTTGCCCTTAAAATCATATTCCTTAATATTAAGCCTTCTCTCTTCAAGGGGATTATCTCCTTCAAAAAAATATTCAGCTATAATACAGGATGAGTCTGTGGCAAATTGAAGCCTCCCGAGCTGTTTCTTCCATTGATAGCTTTCAAGGAATTCACCGGAAGAATTGAAAATGCTAATCCTTCTTGCCGAAGAATCCATCACTAATAACCGTCCATCAGGTAAAAATGTTGGGTATCTTACAGATTTAAATTCTCCTGGGCCTTCTCCTTTAGCTCCAATAGTCCACATGTATCTTCCGTTAGGATCAAATACTTTAATGACTTGGTCTTGACTATCAGTGATGTATATATTCTCGTTTTGGTCCACTATAAATCTCAACGGTCGAAACAAAACAATATTTCCTTCATCATCCTCTCCTCCAATTGACAGATCTTCTTCAAAAGTAACTGTTTTGTTTGGATGTAAAGGGATTTCTGTGTTGTGAACGTATTTAATGCCATCAATAATTTCAACTCTGGCTGCACTCTCAGGTTTTTTACTACAAGCAGACAAAATCATCAAAACTATGAATGAGAAAATAAATAGGCCTTTTCTCATAATCCCCTCCTTCTATTTTTATTCTATTCCAAAATGTTTATTCAAGGCAAGCCAGGGCTTTAGGGAAGTTGGGTTCCATACAGCTTAAGAGATTCTTTCATTTTAAGATTGCCTTCTTCCAAAAAAAGACAGGCCTTTGTACTCTATTGTAAGTCTATATATAAGAGAATTATAATTTAACTTGACAATATATTATAAATATTATAGGTTTTATAGAGATTATAGACATAATAAATTAATATTAAAATTAATATAGGAAAATGAAATGAAATTAAAAGCTAAAGTAGCGGTTATAATGATAGCTGTCCTTATTACTATTATGGAGTTTACCATGATTGCTTCATTCTATTTTTAAGGGGTTTAACATGGTTGCCGCCGTTAAGCTATAAAAAGGGAGCAGGACAAATGGAGGATTCTCTCCCTCTCTCCTTTCTCAACTCTTCTCACAGAAAAATCAAAAGGGGGGGCAAGTCATTGCTTCATCTTCCGTTGTCGATATACTTAAAATAGGCAAAAAAGCAGGATATAAAATCATAGCTAACACATTATCTTTATCATTGCTCTGAAAATTTCAGGAATTGTTCACAACCATTTGAAACAGGATCGAGACCTTGAGTTTAGGGGATAAGCGCAAGGGAACAATAAGTAGGCTGCTTATAGCCATATTTTTTTTAACTATAATATTGACGAAATGGAAAATTTTCACTATGTTATAAAAAGTCAGCTTTTATTCTCTCCAGGGGGGATTATGAAAGATAATAGAATAATTCAAGAGGCGATAAGGACAAGGGGAATAATTTATGATTTTATCAATGCATTAGTTCTCGAGCATGGGATTGGAATGGTTCTATCGATATTAGAGGATATTTGCTTCATCCAAGCAACTTCACTGAAGATTCATAAAAAAGATATTAGAACAGCTGAATTATGGGATAAAATCGGAAAACAAATTACTAATATTAAAATTGATTAAAAAACCTCTTAATAGATGTCGTGAGTTGTCCAAATTTAGCTGAAACGAAGCACCCCTTCTGACTTTATTCTATACAAAATCTTAATGTCTTTTAAAATGTCTGTCAATTTATGTTCTTTACAAGCTCTTTTTTCTTTGATATAAAAGTGATGGTTCTCTTTCGCGGGCTGGAGAGAACTCACATCTTTTTGGTTCCCATCATCAACCCCCCCTTTTGCTGACAACAGCCCGCTTGCATGCTAACTTGAGTTTTTTATCGGACTTTTAGATGAAAAAAGAAATCAGAGAGACCTCAACGATGCCACTCTGCTCCATAAGATTTTCGAGACGTTCAATTATTATAGAATTATTTAAACGTTAAGCTAACTTCGTATAAGAATATAGAAATCTATCGCATTTATCACATTTATAATTGTATATTTCAGGTGAAATTAATTCTCCGCCACTGATTGACTCTGAAGGCTGAATATCATTTTTTCCACAGAGAGGACATTCTTTTTCTTTGATGCGTAGAGGATTTTTACAGGTTAGACAAATTTTATTTAATTTCCTTAATTCATATTCCTTTAATAATTTTAATTCATTTCCTTTTCTAAATTTTTTTTCATGTAATTTTCTGAGATGAGTATCCGGACAAAAATTCCTTTCCCAAAAATCACAATTTTGTAGAAATACAGCTTTCAATTATTCTCTTTTCCTGATGATATCTTTTTCACCTATGGGTCAGTGTGCATAGCCTTTTTGTAAGCATAGACCATTTTGGCAGTCTCCTCACCACTGCCAACTAATCCATCAATTCTAAGAACTATTAGAAGGTATCTTTCTACTTCTCTGGCTATTTCAGAAGATAGAGCAGTTTTATAGATCCATCGATCTCCATTTTCTTTTATTTTATGATCTTTAAATAAGCTATTGCGGGCGTTACTGCTTACACCGACATACCATGAATTATAATCTCCTTTGTTTTCCAATATATATTTTTTTATGTCCTCTATTATTTCTTGTTTATCGTGCGCCAATTATTCCCTCCTTTCCTGAGAATTCCCTTTTTCTCCTTTGTCTTTTCCATCGAGGCGATAACTCATTTCTTCTTTTAAAAAGCCAGCCCTCTCTCAGTTATATAGGGGAAAAGTAGATTTGAAAGGATAATTGTTGGAGACCGAGAGAGGGCGTGGCAAATTTACATTTGGAATAGCATTAATTATCTGGCCGGGCGAAGGAGATACGTTTGACATATTTGAAGAGCTTTCTTTTGTGTCCTAATACTTTTCCATCTCAATATTTAACAAATCATCTTCATCAAAAAGCCTTCCGCAACTGCGACATTCATAGATATTATTTTCTTCTTCTTGCCTCTCATGTCTTGCAGGACTCGGCTCATTTGATTCTCTTCCTGTTTTTTTCTTTATACTGGAACTGTAACAGTTAGGGCATGTTATCTTTTCCTCCATCATTTCCTCCTTTTAGCGGATTTTCCAGCCTCTGAATTGTCCTTTGGAACGGTAATCAGCTTTCCGGTTTTCCGTTCTCAGTATGCCTCTTTATTAAATAAATTTTATTATGCAAAGGGCAACGGGGATTTATGGTGTATAAAATGAGTACAAAAAATACGTGTTAAATCTTCAGGAAAATTGGAGGTTAGAGCCTATGGAGGAAAGAAGTTAAGTTAATATTCTTATTGGATATTCCAATTTTTTTTCTGATATTTCTGCGGTGTTTTTCCACTGTTCTGTAAGAAATACTTAAGAGATTAGAGATGTCTTTGCTTGTGAGCCCACCTTTTACCATGTTGCAAATTTCAATTTCTCTCGGAGTTAACTTCAATCTTTGCTCCGTTAATTTACTGCCGAATGAAGAAGTCAGTTTTTTCAAATGATATTGGAGCAAATTGACATATTTGAAGGCATCTTTTCCGAGGGAGGTTTTTTCAGTTTTAAGCTTTTCGAGAATCGGGCTTGCCACTATATCTATGTTAGCTTGAATATTATCTTTTATCCTCTCTTTTTCCAGTTCAATTTGTGCTATGACTTCTCTAAGAGCTATGTTTTTTTGCTCCAACGCAGATTTCTTTTTTTGTAGTCTTAATTTAGAGTTACTTAGTTCTTTTTCTGCCTTCTTACGTTCAGTGATTTCCCGCTGAAGTTTTGTGTTGGTAGCTCTTAATTCAGTAGTGCGATTTTCCACAATATTTTCAAGGTGTTCTTTGTATCTGCTCAATTCTTCCTCCGCCCTTCTGCGTTGAAGAGCTACTGACGACTGTCCTGTGAATGTTTCTATAAGACTTTTCTTTTCCAGCCAGCCTTCATCCCGTGAGAAGATTACAATACTGCCGAACAGTTCCCCTTTCCTTGTGAAGCCTATAGTGTAAATGTTTTTCAATCCCAGATGTTTCTCCAAGGAAGTGCAGATATATTTTGGAATTTTTCCAAAACTTAGAACATACAAACCTCCCGGGACTTTTACAAGATTTCCAGTCTTGAGCCCTTCCCGGGCTTCCTCGTTAATCGGGTAGGATATCTCCTTAGGATTCTTCCCCAGAATTTTTAGTATGTCTGCAATTTCCTCTTTCAATCCCAACAGAGCCTGTATTCGAATACATTGAGTGGTTGCATCAAAGGAGTTAACAATAACTAAAGAGCTGCCTATGAGTTTCTTTAAGCGTTTGCCTATGAACTGATAAATATTCGATCTGGATGAAAGCTCAACAAATTCCATTGCGGATCTTGATAAAAAATCGAGGTCGTAGAAATATTGCTTTTCTTTCTCCTCTGCGTTCTTGCGTTCGGTGATGTCTTCTACAGCTCCCTCATAGTAAAGCACCTGTCCCTTGCTCTCCCGGACAACTCGAGCATTATCTCTAATCCAGAACAATGTGCCATCGAACCGACGACACTGCGCTTTAAAACCGCGAACAGTGCCTTTAAGTTCCATCTTTACCTGCCATTTCTTTCGCTCTTCAGGATTCACATAATCGTCAATAACATTTCCTTTTAGAAATATATCCCGATTTGAGCACCTTACCATCTGCAGCAAGGCACGGTTAACATCCAGTCTCTTGCCATCCGGAGTGGAACGGTAAAGTCCTACAGGAACGCCCTCAAATAGACTCTGCAAACGATCTTTAACTTCGTGTAGATCCTGCTCAGTCCGTTTGCGCGCTGTAATATCTCTACCCACACTTTGAATCGCATAGGGTTTTCCTTCTCGGTAAATAACGGAGGCTTCTGTCTCCACCCAAACATATCCGCCATCTTTCCTTCTCAATTTGTATTCGGAATGTTTTTTCTGGGAACCGGTCTGTTTGATTTCTTTGAAGATTTTGAGGGCAGAGGGCAACTGGTCTTCTTCAATTAGTGAGAATAAACTAAGGGAAAGCAGCTCCTTTTTCTTATATCCCAGTAAGTTCATAATGGCCTTGTTAGCATCCAGGAATCTACCTTTAAAATCATGAATACATACACAACAAAGAGAACGGTCGAAAAATGCCTCATATCTTTCTTGGCTCTCCGGTAGAGCCTCTTCCGCTTGCTTGTGCTCGATTTCTGACTTTTCCGATTCAGCCTTTCGTTGGCGAAATTTTCCTAATTCATCTTGGCATTGCTTTTTTGATTTGTCTTGGTCTTTCATATTCTCCTCCTATTTATAGGAGCAATATCACCTGACAGGATGCATTGATCCAAGCGTGATAGAGAAAATTCAGGCATAAGCATTTACTCTTTTGCTTTATTGTTATTTTCCTGTTTTCAATCGATCCTAATCTGAATCGCGGAAAAAAGTTTATAACATATGAAAAATTTTAAATCAAAGTTGAAATTATATGTGCAGATTTTTTTCCAGTTTCCTCTTTAATCATTTCCCTAGTTATCTGAACAGGCTGATTTTCCTTTTCAGGATCATAATCTTTCTGAACACGCAAAGACAATTTCTTTTTATCCTGTTTTGTAAGAGGCTTTTTGCCAAAATAATGCCTCTTTATACTAAATGTTAGTAGATAAAATTTACATATAGGGCATCTGATTAGCATATCCAAATCACCGCCTCGAAGGTCTGGTTTCATTATAGCTTCGCCGTTTTTACAGAGATAACATTTGATTTTTTCCCAGTTCATCTCAACCTCCCTTTTTAATTCGAATTTTATTTTAGTTCTCGTTTGCTGACTAAAATTTACCGTTGCTTTTTTTTAAGATCTTTTTCAAAAATCCAAAATAATGTTTCACAATTTTTATTACTGACGCCCAAATTAATAATACCCCTTAAATATTAATATTTCTTATTGATGCTTTTTGTCGGAAAAATGAAATTCTTATGAGGACACTCACTGCATATTTTATCTAATTTCTCAATATTTATAGAATTCTTGAATAATAATTTCGGGAATAAGGTTAAAACATCCTTGTTACACATTTTGCGATTAATCCATCTTGTTTCACATAGATATGATAACAACTGTACTTTTTCTCCGGTATCATGCCAAAAAAAGCTTCCACATTGATTACACTTGTGTAAAGGTCTTGTATCATCAGTATTTTTAATATTTGCATCATAAATATGCTCTGCGTCTATGTTGAAGCAAGCTGGACACTCCATCTCTTCTCTCATCTTCTTTCCTTTCCTGAAGCTTCCCTCTATTAATTTTCTTTGCTTATTGGTAAAGATAGCAATACGAAAATAATGAGTATAAAATGAGTAGATATATTACTTGTTAAGTTTTGAGTGAAATTGCGGCTTTTAACGTGTCTTCCCTGCCCATCAGGGCGTGCCACTCCTAGAGGGTTTGCCGCCAATTTTTCGTTTGAGAAATTGTAGGCAAACGTAGGCGGAATTAAACCAACTCTGTGACATTCTGTGATATGGAGGGAGGTCTGCATTTTAAGTTGTCTGCCTGTCCTTACGAGTGTGAAATTCCAGGTTTCCTCTATTGGACCAAAGTCCTATTGACACTTTTTCATTTTGACAATATATTTAAAAACCTACAGTAAAATCCTGAAGGAAGGAGACAACTATGAGAACAAATATTACACTTTTTGCGTTAGTCCTTGTATTTCTTGCAGTTTCATGCGGACAACCAACGCAGACAACAAAAGAATCTATGGAATCTTCTGGCGAAGCAACCCTGGGGTACAACAACAAGATCCCGGAGTCGATCATGACCCCGGACTCTGTGGAGACGAGGATCGGTACCCTCGAGTTCTTCGACGGG
>JAUWTR010000030.1 GCA_030614645.1 Candidatus Aminicenantota bacterium | reverse complement strand
GGAACAGCTCAATACGCCGGCGATCTCCTCACTTGTATAGGATTCACTAGCCCACAGCACAATAGCAGCCCTTTCCTTGGGACTGAGACCATGTAAGAAATGCTGAGGTAATTTTTGACATTCAGACACCTGCTCAGGCTTGCTGCGCTGAACTTCTCTTATCTCTCCTGCTTTTTTATGATAGTAAGAGAAAAAACGGCGTCTTTTCCGCAATACATCCATACAGCAGTTATAGAGAATGGTGTAAAGCCAATCTTTGAAGTTCTTTTGAAAATCAAAGCGGTCCAGATTGTTATATACACGAAGAAAGGAATCCTGGCAGACATCCTCTGCATCCTCCCGGTTGCCCAGTATGTTTATGGCCATTGCTAAAACCCTTCCTCTGTACATGTCCATGATCCCCTTAAAATCCTGCAGGTTGCCATCAAGACAGCTGCGGATCAATTCCTTTTCTTCCATATTACTTATTCGTTAATGATCCATGTTTACTGTTTCAGCTGATTCTTATTTATTACGTTTAAGCCTGCAAATCTGTTTATATCGAACCTGCTTTATTCATAAAAACTGCCGATAACATAACATATTTTAAAACACCCAGTTTGGCTTTTTCTCCTTACAATTTCCGCCATAACTTTTTTCTGTGACATTGAGGAGGCCATAGGGTATTATTTGCCAGGAGATCCCAATCTTTTCTTCCGCAACCGCGGGATCCACATTGGCACTTCCTGCATGTATTGTTCATACTCCTCGCCAAAATGGGCAAGCAGCTGCCTTTCTTCGTAGCGCGAGATGTGGTGCAAGAACAAGATAGCGATGATCCATACCACTGCAGCAGATAGTGATATACTCAGCATCAGAAGACCAAGGTAAAGCAGGATCTCGCTCAGATATATGGGATGCCGTGTGATATTAAACACGCCTTTCCTAATCACACAAGGTTTTTCTCTCTTTTCACCGAACACAATAGACAGACCTGTTCTTGCCAGATAGCCCGATAGGATTAATAAAACAACTCCAATAGGGATTTTGATGCCAAGCGGCACATATAGATTCAGGATAATTGTGTATTTTAGAAAGAATGTGTCGAGGATCCATATCGCCGTAAACAGGAAGGCCAGCACCATCTGTCCGGCATCGCCTGCTGCATGTTCTCCAATAAGATCATCTCTATGATGATGTCTTTTCTTCTGCGTATTGTGTTGAGTCATATTATCTCCTTTTCTAGGTTCTGTTTCTTGATTGAAAGTTTGTGGTTGCCGCAGATGCGAGGCGCAGGGTAATTAGTATACAAAATCCTTTCGGCTCGTTGGGATATGCTCGGATAGATCCTCCATGGTCTTCTATAATCTTTTTGGCAATAGGCAGGCCCAGACCTGTTCCGCTATCTTTGGAGGAAAAATATGGTTCAAAAATCCTGGTCAGCATTTCTTTTTCAATTCCGGTACCAGTGTCTGTTATTTTAAGTTCAATTTTATCGGATAAGGCTTTGGCGAATATTTTGATTGTTCCCTGCCCTTTGATTGATTCGATTGCATTGGTCAGGATATTCCTTAGAATGATTTTAATTTTGTCTTTATCCCCCCAAAAAATAAAGTCTTTTCCTGAAAAAGACTCGTTTATATCAATTCTCTCCGCCAGAGTATTCTGGTAGTGGGTGATAGTTTCCCGAATTATTGCCTTGAGATCCACCTTCTTTTTCTGTAGAGAAACTTCTTTAGAAGTTTCCAGAAACTGCTGTGCTATTTTTCTAAGGTTTTCCACTTCATTGACTATGTAGGAGGTTGATTCTTTAAGGGCATCTTCGAAGTTAGCCGGTTTGTCGCTGTAAATGCGCAGGAGATGTTCAGCAGACAATTGAATGGGCGTTAGAGGATTCTTAATTTCATGGGCGACTTTCCGGGCCATTTCAGCCCAAGCGACTTTTTTACTTAGATCAGCCACTTCCTGTTGATGTTTTTTCAGGCTTTTAACCATTGTATTAAACCCGTTGATAAGAGTCTTCATCTCATCCTTATGCTTATGGGGAATAGAGATTTCAAGGTTTCCCAGGCTGACTTCTTTAGTGCCGGTCAGTAATTTTTTTATTGGTGTAATGATCATACCTCCGATGCCGCGTGCTAAGAGTAGAACTACTGCTAAGAAAATAAATGACAGAAAGAAAAGAAATTCCAGTAATTCGGATGAAGTTTTGGTGATCTCCTGCTGCTCTTGGGGAAAAGGGAGAGAAATCAGCAGAATTGATTTCTGGAATGAGTAGGGGATAGTAAGAGTATGAAAAGAGTAATCTCCGATCGTTTGGGTTTGCATGTAGAAAGGATTGTTTTCGAATTGTATTTTATAATAAATTTCACCATCGATAAGCTCAGGAAGAAGCCCGGAATCAAAAAATTCCCGGCGGCTTGATGAGATAAGTTTGCCATCAACATATAAATTTACGTCATTGGATATGGTCGTGCTTATCCAAAGGACCATATTATCAGGAGGAATAGTCAAAGAGATTCTTTCCTCTTGTTGAAGTAAAATAAATTCTTCCATAACCCGGCGGGCAAAATTTGCTTGAGCTTCTGCTTCTTCGGTAATTTTCTGTATGAAAATATTTGCAAAGAAGCTGCGTGTTGAAAAAGTAAAAATAAGAAGTGGTATTAAGGCAACAATTGTAAATGCGATGTAAACTCGATTTGAGAAGGACCAAAAAGGATTTTTCCATTTTTTCCGGCTGGAGATAAGTGAGAACAGAAGGAAACCAGCGATAAAAAAGACCAGATTAAGAGAAATGAGCTTTAGATATTCAACTAAGTAGGTGAGGATACTTTTTATGGGAACAAATAGGGCATATATTTTGTCACTATTCTTAAAATAAAGACACTTGAATTTTTTGCCTTTATCTGAGAAAGTCGACCATATTGATTCTTTTGAATCTTTGATCTTTTGAAGAAGAGCAGGAGGAATTCCTGATGATACCTTGTTGGGATTATACGCCGGTTTTCCCTGCATATTAAAAACAGCGAATCCAAGATCAAGTTGGTTAAGAGAGGGGATCGAAGTGATTTTAACAAGCTCAAAGTAAGGGTTAGCTAAATATAGAAACGGGAGTGTTTCATAATCGAATGCGAGATGGAGTATAGTCCTTCCTTGATATTTGTCTGCCTCAAACCAGTCTTTGTAAGCAATAAGGAAATCTTTGTCCTTGACCAAGTAGGACAAATTTTGTTCCAGTATAGTCCAGTTTGGGCTTAAGGGGAGATCAAAGTGAGGCTGGTAAAGTCCAGGTATATTAAGAGAAAAGCGGGAAAGTGATTTTCCTTCCGGATCTACAATTTCCAAGCTTGAATACCAGTTTAATTTTGCCAGAAGAGATTTATTCCAAAGTGAGCTTGCCAGATCTTGGGGCTGAGAGCTAAAAAAAAGAGAAGTTATTTCATCATTTCTTTTTTCAATTTCTAAAATTGTCTGCTGTATAAGAAAATAACCCCAATTTTTCCGAGATTTGATCGACTTTTGAAGAGAATTTCCCACCAGAGACGAGTGTTTCTCCATATTTGCTTTATTGACCGTTCCATGCACAAGCAATACTGATAGAAGAAAAATAATGGCTAGGATTTCTTTTTTTGCTTTCAATTTATTGAAATAAGCTGAGGCTGCTACTGCAGCAATCAGAGCTGTTTGGAATAAGGTAATCAGGAATGATAGTTTTATTTGGGAAAGAAACTGCAATACAGTGAATCCTGATAGCAGAAGGATAATAAAAGTGAAAAAGCTTGAGGAATAAGTAGAAGCAAATTTAAATCCGGAATATATAAGAATTATTATGACTGTAAAAGTTAAAAGGATACTTACATGCAGGAAAATAAAAGACAGGTCATTGGAAATCTTAAGCAGATTAAAGCTGGAATTGGTAGTTAGTTTAAAAAGGATTTTTTGAAAAAGCAGAAGAAGTGAGAATGAAAGTGCTGTAACAGCTGAATTAATAATCAGTGAAAGCAGAAAAGAAGGATTGCTTTGTTTTGGCTTGAAAACATTTCTGAGCCGATAAAATAGAAAGCTTATGATAAGAAAAAGAAAAAATGAAGTCAGGAATATATCTGCCGGTGATTTTGCCAGATCCCATAAGAATATGAAGCTGGCGGCTGAAGGAGAAAAAATCGGTAAAGACTGTACTGCCTCCAGTTGACTAAGGGGAAAGAATAGGGCCCGCAGTCCAATTAATATTAAAACTATAAATAGGCTGTTCCACAGTTTGTGTGACTGAATGAAAGAGGATTTTTTTAGAAAGAGATTAAGGAGGAATAATAGGCTCATTCCTAAAAGGATATAAAAAATAAGCATAAGATTTTCTCTTTGAGAAGAGAGTTTTACTTGAAGAGAAAGAGAGCTTAGAGTAACGGTAGCGATTATCTTGTTTTCTTCGTTTCTTAAAGGGAAAAAAATTGTCTGAATTTCATTTTGAAGTCTTGGTTGGCCAATAAATTCATCGTTATGCTTAATGAATATTTTTTCAAATCCGCTGACATCTTCTCTATAATCCCAGAAGTCAATACTACAGTTTTGCATCAGATCTTCTTTTAAAAAGTGATATACCTTCAGGTACTGAGCTTTGAATTGAGGAATAAAGGCTAAGAGCCGGTAAAAGATTATATAGCCTTTTTCTCCCAGGTTTTGGATTGAAATAAGGTAGAAAGAAGTTTTGTTATGAATAACAATTGATCCTTTTTGGGATATAAAAGGGGCGGATTTTGGTGTGAGGAGATTTTGAAGATCGATAACTCCGCCGTTCCATAATAAAAGCTCTCCAAATCTGTTGTAATAGCCAATGCCGCTGTTTTTTGAGGAAGGGTTTAAATGCTTTAAAGTATTGAAGAGATCGTTGATTTTTTCCGGGATTTGAATTTCTATAGCCCTGGCTTTTTTTTGGGCTGTATCATCGAGAAGTTCTTGGAATTTTAGTTTGATTGATTTTGATTTGGATCTTAGTTGTTTTAAACTTTTCTGATAATAATTTGAGGGGCTCACATTCGGCCGCGTTACAACCAGAATCAAAAAGAAAGAAGCGAAAAAAAGAGAAAGAATAAAGCCGTACTTTGAGATTTTTTTCATTATATGGCGCATATTTTGATTTAGATCTCTGCCGCTTTTAGTTCTGTTATTTGCCATTGATGCTTTCCAGGTTCATTGCTTGGGTCTTCCAGCTTTGTTATATAAAAGAATACCTGAAAGACATATTGGTGGCGGTTTTTTCTGTTGCGAAAAGACCACCTGGTCTTTAGGATAAAACTATTTTCGTTTGCTGCTTTGTAGGGAAGTGCAGAGTAAAATTCAAAAGTTGAAAAAGAGGAAAAAATATTCTTGAAAAGATAATAAGCTTGCTGGCTTGAGATCTGATCGGAAAATGAGATCGGATCAGGGAAAGAAATGTTGATATAACCGTTTTCTGGGAATAAAGCGAACAGCATTTTTTCATTATTTTGCAGAAATGCTTTTTCAATAGCACTGGTAAAAGGGGAGATCTGGAGGGAGGTTAACAAAAGTAATGAAACAAGGAAATTGCTCACAAAAAAATTTTATCACAATTACATGATAAGGTAAAATATTGATACTTGACAAATAACGAGTATTGTTGTAATTTGTAATTAGATTACAAAACACAGGAGGCTCGGAAAATGAAAGACAATAAAACAGAAAATGAAGGATCAGATAAAAAAAACAAAAAACGGAACCCTTTGGATGAATTTGGTGCTCATGTGGAAAAAATCGCGATAAAAACTGCTGAATCTTTAAGAAAAATTGTGGATAAAGCTTTATCGTCACGTAATACAGTACTGACGATCAGGGTGAATGATGAATGTAATGAGAAGTTGAATATGCTTGTAGAAGCAGGCCTTTTTAAAAGCCGTTCTGAAAGCGCTGCATTTCTTATTCAGGAAGGCATAGGAGTGCAGAAAGATATTTTTACTAAGATAACTGGAAAATTAAAAAAAATGGAAAAAATTAGAGAAGAACTTAAAACAATTGTAATAAATGAAATGGATAAATCCGCAAAGGAGAGCAGCAAAAAAACAACAGGTAAAAAGAAATAATTATTCTTTGTTTAGCTCTTCTTCAGTTTTTACTTCAGGCTCTTCTTCAAGGTTTTTTGCTCTGGAAGCATCTTTCATACTGCTGATCCCAGCAAGGAAGGCGATCATACCTCCGAAAAACAGAACGAGAGGAATACAAGCAAGTACGAAATTAAGGACCAAAGGCCCCCATACAAATAGTACCAGCAAAACTCCACCGGCCATTGAAACTAACCCGAAAAAAACAGCTAAGAATTTTTCCATAAGAATTCCTCCTTTTTAAGTATCATAAATCTTTTGATAAATTATATCAAATCTGGATAACAATTTCCATTTTCTATTTACTATTGTATGATTCTATTGTGATGAAAAAATAGACGACATTAAAAATGAAGATTAAATTAATTATTTTTGACATGGATGGTACTATTGTAGATGTTCCGTATGATTGGAAAAAAATTAAATCTGACCTGAATACCGGAGGAAAGCCGATCTTGTCTTATATTAAAGGACTAAAAGAACCGGAAAAAACAAAAAAATGGAAGGTCCTTGAGAAATATGAGCAAATAGCGACACAGAGGGCTGAGCTTAAGGATGGAATAAAGGATTTTTTGGAATTTGCACAAGAACAGAAGATAAAAACATCTCTAGTTACTAATAATTCCAGGAAAAATGTTGTTTTTCTTTTGGAAAAATTCAAGTTGAGCTTTGATCTGGTCATGTCCAGGGAAAGCGGGCTCTGGAAGCCTTCTCCTGATCCTTTTCTTGAGGTTTTGAAAAGGTTTGATTTTTGCAACACTGAGTGCTGTGTGGTGGGGGATTCTTTTTTTGATATTCTTGCAGCTGAGGCTGCCGGAATTGATAAAGTTTTTATTTTAGGAAACAAGGAAGAACAAATCGAATCAGACGCTGCGGATAGAGTTGGTTCATATAAAGAACTAAAGCAAAAAATTATTACCTTAACAATTAATTCATGATTAAAAAGGAGAAAAAAATACAATGGAAAAAGAAAAATTACTATTAATCCCGGGTCCGACACCCGTCCATCCTCGCATCATTAACAGGCTTTCTTTACCTACTGTGTCTCATGTAAGTCCGATAATGATCAGTGAATCAAGGGATGCTTTGGAAAATTTAAAGAAGATCGTATTCTGTAAGAGAGGGGAACCATTTATTGTTGCTGGAGCTGGAACCCTATCCATGGAGATGGCATTACTAAATACTGTTGCGCAGAAGGAGAAAATACTTGTTCTTTCTCAGGGATATTTTGGGCAAAGGATGTCTCAGATTGCAGAGAGTTTTGGAATCGGTTGTGATGTTATTCAGTCAGCCTGGGGCGAAGCTGTTCCAGCAGAGGAACTTGAAGCCCGGCTTTCTCAGGAGAATTATGCTGCAGTCGCTTCTACTCATGTTGATACTGCAACCGGAGCCTGTGCGCCGGTTAAAGATTATGTGGAACTGTTAAAAGGCAGTAATAGTCTGTTTATTCTCGATGGAGTTTGTGCCACTGGTGGAATTGAAGAGCGGATGGATGATTGGGGTGTTGATGTGATTTTAACTGCAGCTCAAAAATGCTTTGGAGTCCCTCCGGGACTTGCAGTAGTGGTAATGTCCGAGAGAGCCATGAAGAAAAGAAAACAGATGAAATACATTCCTGCATATTATGCTGATCTTTTGCGCTGGCTGCCGATAATGAAAGATCCATCTAAATATTTTTCAACCCCCTGTGTGAATGAGATAAGGGCTTTTTATGAAGGCACAAAAATAATGCTGGAAGAAGGAATGGAAAAACGATTTGACCGGCATGAAAAAATCGCCCAGAATTTTAGGGCAGCGTTAAAAACATATGGATTCAAACTATTTACTCAAGCCTCATATCTAGCAGATACTTTATCTGTTGTATATTACCCGGAAGGGGTTGAGGATAAATCATTCCGCAGTATTCTGGCAGACAAGGGAGTAATAGTAGCTGGAGGTCTGGGCGAGGTAGCAGGAAAGGTCTTCAGAATGGGACATATGGGGAATCTATCCTTTTCCCAGGTTGAATTTGCAATAAGTGCGATTGAATCGACTCTTTCCGCGGTAGGATACGATTGGAAATCCTAAAGAATTAATTATGGGGAAAAAGTTACAGTATATGTCCGCTAAAGTTTTTTTTATACCAGCTGCCGGGAAAGAACCGTTTAAAAGCCTGGCAAAAAAAACGGAGAAAGTTTTTGTCCGACTGGGATTGGAAAAGGAGATAGAAAAGGATTCTTTTACTGCTCTAAAAATTCATTTTGGAGAAAAAGGCAATAAAGGTTTCATAAAGCCTCTCTGGCTTTCCTCTTTGATTAAACGGCTTAAACAAAAGAAAGCACAAGTATTCTTAACTGATACAAATACTCTGTATATAGGGCATCGGTCAAATTCTGTGAAACATCACCAGCTTGCCTATGGACATGGGTTCACCCAGGCGGCCCTTGGGATTCCTGTCATTATTGCTGATGGGATTATTGGCCGGTATGAAGAGAATGTACAAGTTGACTTTCCCAGAGTGAAAACCGCAAAGGTTGCCGGTACTTTCGGGCATACAGATATTCTGTTGTGTTTAAGTCATTTTACCGGGCATATTCTCACAGGCTTTGGGGCAGCTATTAAAAATCTGGGGATGGGTTGTGCATCTCGGGCGGGAAAATTGGAGCAGCATTCTGTGGTCCATCCTCGTGTAAATCAGGAAGTATGCAAGTTTTGCGGTACTTGTTTTGATTACTGTCCAGCTGATAGCATTGTAGAAAAAAATGGAAAAGCTTTTATTAAAGAAGATAAATGTATCGGGTGTGGAGAGTGTCTGGTAGTATGTACTGCAGGTGCCATCAAGCTTACATGGGATAATGATAAAGTCAGAGTGCAGGAGAAAATGGCAGAGTATGCTGCAGCTGTTCAGAAACTTTTTTATAAAAAAGCTGGATATATTAATTTCCTGATAAAAATTACAAAAGATTGTGATTGCATGTGTAAGGATGCTCCTTTGATAGTAGAGGATATCGGTATCCTCGGGTCCCTGGATCCTGTTGCTATTGACAGGGCTTCAGTCGACCTTGTGAACAAAACTGCTGGAAAGGATGTTTTAAAAATCCATAATGATATTGACTGGTCTGTTCAGCTTATATATGGAGAGAAGATCGGATTGGGAACCAATGATTATGAATTGATTGAAATTTCTTAACATCACCCCCCCTTTGCATTTCTGACAACTTACTCAACTTTTTGCTGTGCTGACAATAATAAAATAAATCTGTACTCAAACTCTGTCAATAAGACAGTCTTAAATGTCGTATCTTGTCGTATCTTGTCGTCTATTGTCGTGCGTGTATTGGGTTTATTGCGTTGAGTTTGAATGGGAAAAACAAAAAGCTTCTTAGCCTTATCCGTGTAGATCCGCGTCTAATATTGTTTTTCGAGGACTTTTTTTTAACTGACAGATGATTGCAACTGATCGGGGCGGTGGGATTCGAACCCACGACCCCAGCGTCCCGAACGCTGTGCGCTACCAGGCGACGCTACGC
>JAUWTR010000187.1 GCA_030614645.1 Candidatus Aminicenantota bacterium | reverse complement strand
GTTTTAATGAAATGAGCCAAAAGCTTCTCTTGTTTAAAGAGAGGGCGGAAGCTGCTAATAAAAAATTGGTCCAAGTAGAAAAGTTAGCTTCGATCGGCCATATTTCAACAGGGATTGCTCATGAGATCAGAAATCCTTTGACCTCGGTAAAACTTAATATCCAAAAACTGTTTGAAAAAAATATACTGAGTGAAGGGGAAAAAGCTTATCTTAATATCTCCCGAGAGGGAATCGCTGTTATAGAAAAATTTATTAAAGAACTTCTTAGTTTTGCCAGAGTCTCTGAGTTGAATCTGGAATATTTTTCTATCGAACAGATAATCGAAGGATCGGTAAAAATGATAGCTGATCTCTTAGAGTTGAAGGAAGTCAAACTTGAATCTTATTACCAGAAGTTTCTTCCAGAGGTACAAGTTGATGCAGATAAAATTAGGCAGGTAATTCTAAATATTATCCAAAATTCTTGTGAAGCAGTAGCTAAGGGCGGGAAGATCGTTATTGACGTTACCCGGATTTCCATAGAGAAAGAGAGTAAAATAAAGGTTAAAATATCCGATAATGGACCGGGTATCCCGGATAAAGATATAAAGGATATTTTTGAGCCTTTTTATACCACTAAAGCCCAGGGAATAGGCCTGGGCTTGGCTATCGCTTTGAAAATAATCGAACAGCATGATGGTTCGATCACAGTTAAATCACAAATGGGAGTAGGGACTTCTTTTGAAATCCTTATCCCCTGTAACGAGGAATAATGAAAACAATTTTAATCATCGATGACGATCCCTTGATCAGAAAAACACTGGCTGCTCATTTTTCATCCGAGGAAGACTATGAGATCACTCTGGCAGAGGATGGCCGGGAGGGCTTACAGAAATATGAGGAGAATTCTCCTGATCTTGTCATCCTGGATATTCGACTTCCTGATATCAATGGACTTGAAGTCCTAAGAAAGATCAAGGAAATAAATGAGAAAGCGCATATCATTATAATAACCGCTTATGATGATATGAAAACAACAGTGGAAGCTATAAAATCAGGTGCCTTTGAATATTTGGTCAAACCGCTTGATTATGTGGAATTGGATCTGACTATTGATAAAGCCTTTCAAGCCAGGGGATTGGAAAATAAGCTCAGCTATCTTGTGGAAGAGAAATTAAAGGAATTTACAATTGATAATATCATCGGACGTTCTTCCCAGATGCGGGAAGTGTTCAAGTTGATAGGTTCTGTTGTAAATAACAGGGCCAATGTGCTTATTCAGGGGGAAAGTGGTACCGGGAAGGAGTTGTGTGCAAAAGCAATTCATTACAACAGTCATTTTAAGAACGAGCCGTTTATTGTGATAAACTGTTCCGCTATTTCCGATACTTTACTGGAAAGCGAGCTTTTTGGCCATGTTAAGGGCGCTTTTACAGATGCTGTATATGAGACAAAAGGGAAGTTTGAGATAGCTGGAAAAGGGACTCTATTTTTGGATGAAGTGGGTGATGTCTCTCCTAATCTGCAGTCAAAGATGCTGCGGGTGATCGAATCGCGGGATTTTATGAAGGTTGGTGGTGAAAAAGTGTTAAAAACAGAGGCCCGGATTATTGCTGCGACAAACCAGGACCTTATAGCTTTGATCAAAAAAGAACAGTTCCGGGAGGACCTGTATTACCGTTTGAAAGTTGTGGAGATAAACCTGCCTCCTTTGCGTGAAAGGAAGGAGGATATCCCAGAGCTTGTAGCTTATCTGCTTGAAAAGATCAACCGGGAGCTCCGCAAGAATGTACGAAAAGTGCCGCCCCAGGTTATGAAGGCTCTCATGAATTTCCCCTGGAAAGGTAATGTGAGAGAGCTGGAAAATGCTTTGACCAGAGCAGCAATCCTGGCCAAGGGTGATGTTGTTTTAGAGGAAAACTTGCCGCTTGAAAGCGGAGAAAAAAAACTGTTTCCGCAGAGACTTGTTGCTATAAAAGAGGTGGAAAGTCAATATATTCAGCATGTATTAAAATCTGTAAAAGGTTCAAAGACTCAGGCAAGCCAGATCCTGCAGATCAGCCGTCCTACCCTGGATAAAAAAATTAAGGATTACAATATTTCTCTATAGTTCAGGATAGAAAGATTTTGCATTAAGGACTTTATTTTCTGGAGTTAATCATGAAAAAAGCAAGAATATTGATTATTGTTCCCCTTTTTTTATTGTCCATGCAGACAGGTTTAGGAATTCAAATAGAAAATACTTCCGAATCCTGGATGGGTATTTATATGAATGGGATCAAGGTCGGGTACAGTCATAGCCAAGAGACAATAATAAAAAAAGAAGGAAAAATACTGATCGAGGCCTTTAACCAGTCCAGAATGAAGGTTTCTCGCTTTGGAGGCAACCCGGTTGAGATTATAAGCATCCAGGAGTCTTTGTATGATCTTAAAAAAAAACCGCTGAAGGTTATATTAAAGACCAGGATGTCGGAAATAGAAACTGTTATTCAAGCTGAAATCACTCCAGAGAGAGTTATTTTTAAACTTGCCGAAGAGGTTGTAAAAGAATTGCTTTATTATGAAGAATTTTATCTTGAGGTACCGCTGGATAACATTATACAAGGTGGGGATTTTAAACCGGGAAATATTCTTAATTATAAAATTCTTGATCCTATAGCTTATGCTTTTTCAGACTGCCGGGTTGAAATATTGGGAGAGGAGGAGGTTCTAATTCTGGGGGAAAGGTTAAAATTATGGCATTTAAAGTCAGAGCTTAAGTCAATAATACCGATTGAGGTAGAGGAGTGGGTCAATGAAGAGGGAGATATATATAAGTCAATAACCCGGTCCGGTTTTTTTAATACAGTTTCCCTTCGTATGACACAAGAGAAGGCACAGGAGCCTTCTGAGGAAAATTTTGATATTGCGTTTTCATCAATTATCAAATCCAATGTGTTATTTGAGAATCCTCAAAAAGTTAAGAAAATGAAGTTTAAGCTAAGTGGGGTTTCAGCAGAGAGGATAAAAGGATTCCCCTGGGGTGATGGAAGCCAGGAGCTTATAAAAGCGGAGGGGGATTCTTTTCTGATCAGAACATATTCCAGGATCTTTAATGAAAAAGAAGCCTGTGTTTTTCCGCTAAAAAGTGAAGAGCTGCAGGCGGCCTTGAAACCAACGGTCTTTTGTCAGGCGGATGCTCCGGAGATTGTTGAGGCAGCAAATAATATCATCGGGACCGAGCGAAACTCCTGGCGTGCCGCCAAGAAAATAGCGGAATGGGTCGATAAAAATATGACGCCAAATTATGATGTAGGGTTTGCCTCAGCAAAAGAAATATTCAATAACCGGAAAGGGGACTGCAGTGAATATACTGTGCTTTTTATCTCCTTATGCCGGGCTGTGGGTATTCCTGCCAGGGCGTCTGTAGGTATTATGTATGGAGGAGGACTGTTTGCTTATCATATGTGGCCGGAAGTCTATGTAGGCGAATGGGTCAGCCTTGATGCTAAATGGCTTGCTGTTGATAAGGCCAGTGGAGAATATTATACTGATGCCACCCACCTTAAATTCGGTCACAGCAATCTGGATGAGAATATGTTCAAAGAGATGATAACCTCTATCTCTGAGATAATCGGGAAACTAAAGATCGAGATACTGGATTATTCTGAGAGATGGTAATTTAAACTGCGGTGAAATGTGAAACGCAGGAAAAAATAGAAAATGGAATTTTTATCTGTCTAAGTCGTCTTTTATTTATGAAAGAACGGAAAACAAAATTCCATGCTTTAAACCGATCCGTTGCCTTGGCTGGCGTAATATGTTGATATAAAATAAGATAGCCTAATTGCAGGCCATTATTTAACGCTTAGAACGGATTTTTTGCCCTCAAAATTGCTTCTAAGTATTTCCCCCGACATTCCTTCAATAAAAATCCTCCTTGGTTATCTTCTGCTTCCTCAATTTTTCTATACTTCACTTTCGTGTCTAACTTCTTCTCAAACTGCTCTACAAAATCTCTATCACCTATAGCAATACTTTCCGTCCACATGCTTTCCCGTCTAAGCCTTTCTGAAGAGAGATTCTCCTCTACCCAACTCTTGTAGATTCTTCTCAATTCATCAGTGCAATTTATTCCTAAAAGCCCCATTAGTTTGCTCTTGTCTATCAATAAGTATCTGAATCTTTTTCCGGTTATCTCATGATATCCGCAATGAGGCCAGTCTTTCGGATGATCTACTACTTTAGCCCTGACCATGTTTAAATCTATATATATTAGGCATCTATGAAGATGAGATTCAGTGCCAACAGCAGTTGCGTGATAATTATCCTCCCAAAATGCTCCCGACCTCTTTTTTCTTTTGTTGTATTCAAGAGCCACCCGGCTGCTTACAAGCATCATGGAATTAGGGATAATATTCCTTCTTCCGTCGTCATAAACAACAAGATGGATGTGGTTTGAAGTGAGAGAATAATTCAGGATGATGAGGTTGTATTTCTTTTTTGCGTAGAGAAGCCAATGGAGCCATCTTTTGCGGTCGTGTTTGAATTTGAGGAGAAAATCTCTATTATGGCATCGCTGGGTTATATGCCAGACATAGCCAGGGGTATAAAATAATTTAGCTCGACTCATTTACTTCATTATAAGAGACGATTTTCGGGGGGAAAAATTCTCTTTAAGGCACAAAATAGAGTGATTTAATCCATTAACTTATTCAATAACAACAAGTTACATCAGCCAAGGCAGATAATTGATAATTATAATTAGTTTATGAATAGTT
>JAUWTR010000221.1 GCA_030614645.1 Candidatus Aminicenantota bacterium | reverse complement strand
GCTAAAGAATAGACATTGCTGGATGCTAGATAATTTTCCCGGTCTTTAAGGTCAAGGTGCCGGATTCGGCTGGAATTTGCAGATACGCCGACATGCTCATCCGGGATGCGCACGGCAGCCCATACAGCACCCTTGTTTCCTTTGCCGGGGCCTAAAATCTCAAAGTGCCAAGTCTCATTTGGATCTGCAAAAGTGAAACACTCTCCATAATCTATATAACCGTATTCCCTGGTCAATTCATCTGCGATTTTTATTGCCTCTCTTGCAGTCCGGGCGCGTTCCAATACCAGCCGGTATAGTTCTGGACAATCTATAAGTCCTTCATCGCTTTTTAATTCGCGTTTACCACCAAAAGTAGTCTCCCCAATCGCCAGTTGATGTTCATTCATGACTGCATAAGCAGTGTTGATATAAGCGTAAGTCTCAAGCACCTGGGGAATTTCACCTATATCCAACCTGTCAGGGTCATTTGGGCCTTTTGTCCTTTTAGATTGAAAATATATCTTACACATATCCCCAGGTTTATACTTTTTGTGCGGAACCACATTTATCCAGGTCCGGTCGGAGTTGCTGTCACATGAATGCGAAGTCATAGTCGAACCATCAATCGAGGCCAGCTTTCCCACAATGATACTGGTACAGTTATCAAACTCAACATCATCATCTTCAATGGGATTAGCAGGAGAAACTGACACAGCCCAGAGCAGTAAGGCTGCAAAAATCAAACTGAAAAGACATGCTTTTTTCTTTAAAGCTATTTTTTTCATAGAACATCTCCATATTAAGAGCATCCCCTCTTATTCAAAGGGATATGCCCCTTCAATTTATATATTATGGCTTATAGCACAGCAAAACTTGTCGGTCAAATAATTCTAATTCGGGGGACATCATACTTAATTACACAATTTTTAATGGGATAAACACTCAAAACAAAATAATTAAGTATGATGTCCCCCGAATTTTTACGGCTTTTTTCCATTTACTATTTTCCATTTACTGAGTATTATACATATCGACATGTTTTATAAATAGTAAAGGAAGGAGAATCAATACTATGAAACTAAAAGACCTATATAAAATGGCTGTGGAAATTGGAATTGAGAATGACTTACGAAGCAAAAAAGAGATCAACAGGATATTGAAGGAGGAAAAACAAACGTTCAACAACTTTAAAGATGAAGAAAAAGAATTTTACGATAAAGACAGGATGTTTAATCCCTATGCGGATTCACGGATCCTTTATGGAGATCATGACAAGGAAATCAAAAAAGTTATTACAGGCATAGACATGGAGGTCGGGGAGATCCTTCTGGCCTATCAATTAAATAAGGAGCTAAAGGATAAGATCGATCTGGTGATCGCTCACCACCCTGAAGGTTATGCTCTTGCCCAGCTTCATGAGGTAATGAAGCTACAATCCGACCTGCTGGCTCTTTATGGCGTTACCATAAGTGTTGCGGAACAGCTTATGGAAAAACGCATCTCAGAAGTAGAACGGGGAGTGATGCCGGCAAACCATAACCGCGCTGTTGATGCCGCCCGGATTCTTGGGATCCCTATGATGTGCATTCATACTCCAGCGGACAACTGCGTCACAAATTATCTGACAAACCTCTTTAAAAAAGAAAAACCATATAAATTAAAAGACGCTCTTAATATTTTAAAAAAAATCCCAGAATTCAAAAAATCAGCCCATCTTCAAGTTCCGCCAAAGATCATCAGCGGAAATGAGAATAATAAATGCGGTAAGATCTTTGTTGATATGACCGGAGGAACCGGAGGCTCAGAGGATATTTTTGAAAAATTTGCAAATTCCGGCGTCAGCACTTTAGTTGGTATGCACATAGGAGAAAAACACCTGGAAAAAGCAAAAAAGGCCAGCCTTAACATAATCATAGCCGGTCATATATCAAGCGACACCCTGGGCCTGAACCTGCTTTTTGACGAAATCGAAAAGGAAGGAAAATTGGATTTTGTCACTTTATCCGGCTTTGAAAGAATAAGAAGATAAAATGAAAAAACTTATTTTTTTAGCATGCATCCTAATTATGAGCAATACCGGAGCCGCTCAGCAGGCATTTGTAAAACAATCTCTGGTGGTTAATATTGAAGTACCGGTCAGAGTATTTGACGGCAGTACTTTTGTAGACGACCTGACAATAAAAGATTTTGAAATCTTCGAGAACGGAAAGCTCCAAAAAATCGAAGCGGTTTACTTAATAAATAAAAGGTCAATTGAGAGAAGCAATGAAAAAAAAAGATTCAATCCGCAAACTTCCAGAAACTTCTTTCTTTTTTTTTGAAATGGCAGAGTATTTACCAAGAGTCGGTACAGCTATTGAGTACTTTATGAATAACATCATCTCTCCGGAAGACAACCTAATAATTATCACCCCTCTTAAAACATACCAGCTCAAAAATAAAGCACTGGAAATAAAACCCAGAAAAGAAATACTTGATGAGATCAAAGGGATCATCAGAAAGGATACATGGCAAGGAAATTCCGAGTACCGGAATACATTGGATAATATCACAAAAACAGCCCAATCCATATCTGCCCTTCTTTCAGGTGGACAGGAAAACATCCCTACGCTGGATGAAATAAATCCTATGGACCCCGATGTACTACTTGATCAAAATCTCATATTCTATACCGGTCTTTTAAGCCGCCTGGAGACACTAAGAAAGGTCGACCAGATGAAACTCCTTGATTTTGCGGAATATTTAAAATTTAAAGATGGGCAAAAATATGTATTTATGTTTTATCAACGAGAATTTATTCCCCAGATCGACCAGAGGATATTGTCCCAGTACTTATCTTTACGCCAGGACAGAATGGATTGGGTCATGAACCATCTTAATGAATTTAATAGAAGAGATCTTTCCATTGATATAAAACGGGTAAAACAGGCTTATGCGGATGCCTCTACCTCCATCCATTTTTTATTTATTTCCAAACCGGCTGCCCATATTCCCGGTGTGACAATGGAAGAACATTCGGAAGATATATTCAGTGCATTTAGGGAAATGGCTGAGGCTACAGGAGGATTTATTTCCAGCTCATATAATCCGGTTTCAGCTTTTAAAGAAGCTCTGGATGCAGCCGAACACTATTATCTCCTCTATTATTCTCCTAAAGATTACTCAGAAGAAGGAGAATTTAAAAACATTGAGGTCCGTGTTAAGAACAAAGGATTCAAAATCCTGCACCGGACAGGATATTTTGCTTATTGACACAATAAAAGGTGATAAAATGAAAAAATTATTCGCTATCCCGGCTTTATTGATTTTAGGCATAAATCTTTTCTCCCAGCTGGAACAACACCAGGTTTATGTGACCAATATTGAAGTGCCTATTCGGGTTTTTGATAAAGGTACATTTGTAAATGACCTTACTTTGCAGGACTTCGAGCTATACGAAGATGGAAAGCTGCAGAAGATCGAAGCTTTATATTATATTAATAAAGACCAGATACAGCGCATTGATCTTGAAAGAGATTTTATGCCTTATACAGGAAGAATTTTTTATCTTATATTCCAAATGACAGATTACAACCCAAGATTGGCAGAAGCCATAGACTATCTCTTTAAACATGTTCTTCTTCCAGACGATTCCCTATCGATCGTTACTCCCCTTAACAACTACAATCTGTCTCCGGATGCAAGAAAAAGATTATCCCAGGAAAAAATATCAGAAGAACTCAATGGGCTTGTCCGGAAAGATACAATATTAGATGGAGCTAATTACCGGAATAAACTCAGAGATTTGAAACGAATGACCAGGTCATTGTCAGGCACAAGTAATTTGTCATTCGACAATGAAACATCAACTGATTCACAAATGGGGATTTCCATACAGTTGGAAAGATATATGCAGACCTTGGAAGAGCTGGAAAATTTACGTAATACCAATGTAAATTTTTTTCTCTCTCTTGCTTCAAACCTTAAAAGACAATCTGGGCAAAAGAATGTTTTTTACTTCTACCAAAGAGAATTCACTCCCCAGATACCCTCAAGAGTTTTGAATAACATGATGACACTTTACCAGGACAAACCCAATGTCCAAAGCAGACTTCAGGATTTATTCGGGTCTTATCACAGGAATATTTCTATTAAAGTAGAGCCCATTAAGCGTGCATTTGCAGACTCCTCTATACTTTTT
>JAUWTR010000301.1 GCA_030614645.1 Candidatus Aminicenantota bacterium | reverse complement strand
TAATCCACTTACTCGATTGATGATTTCTGAAAGCAGAAAATAACCGGAGTTTGAATAGGAACTCATCTCTCCAGGCTTAAAATTGAGTTCTTTCTGCCGCGAGAGCGTTCTGACAAGTTCGTTGGGTGTATAAACATAGCCGCTTCCTTCTGGTTTTCCCATTAATTCTACAAGGGTCAAATATTCACGAATTCCACTTGTATGATGCAGGAGGTGCTTGATCTTAATAGGGGTTCCATAATCAGGCCATCTAGGTAAAAATTTTTGGATGTTATCTTCAAAGGAGAGTTTTTCCTGTTCAACAAGTATTGCTATACACATGGCGATAAATTGTTTTGAAATAGAACCGATGCGTGAGGGAGACTGAGGAGTCCAAGGAAGGGCATACTCAAGATTAGCTGTGCCATAGCCGCGGGCATATATGATTTTTCCATCCTTGAATATTCCCAGGGCTGCCCCGGGGGAGTCATCCCTATCCCATTGTTTAAACAGGTCATCCACTTTATTTGTAAGATCAGTATGGGTGTATGCTTGAAAAATAGCGGCTTGTTGGGTTGAGGCACCTAAGACCATAAAAAAGGATATCCATAATGCAAGCCTGATTGAGTTTTTTTTGCTAATATGCATAACTCCTCCCAGTTTGAAAAAGATATATATTTTACTCTTTACGTTTCCACGGCTCCCATTCTATGCCGCGGATGTATTTCTGCAGCCATCTGATCTCTTCGATATCACAGCGACGCTGATGCCGCGGTTCCCGGAATCCATGTGGTTCTCGCGGAAATTTGATATAGCGTACTGGCGCTTTCCCAATTTCTTTAATAGCATAGAAAAACATCATGGCTTGGTTTGAAGTGCTCACCATATCTCTTTCTCCATGGAGTAAAAGGGTAGGCGTGGTTACATTTTTGACATACCAGAGCGATGAAACCCGGCGCCATTCCTTTGGATTTGTCCAGTGGGTACCTTCAATGTAATGATCCTTTAGGTCCCAGAAAAGGCCTGGTCCAGACTCTGCTGTCCAGCTTCCGACCATAGCACCAAGGGAAGCTGCTTTAAAGCGGTCGGTTTGGGTGATAACCCAGCTGCCAAGAATCCCTCCCCAGCTCCAACCCCGCACTCCCAGGCGCTCGGGATCTGCAATCCCCCTTTCGATCAGATAATCTACTCCTGACATGACATCATCGAACTCACCTCCCCCTACATCCCCTTGCAAAGCGCAGAGAAGATCATCGCCATAAGAGCTGCTGCCGCGGATATTCGGTCCGAAGGAAGCATATCCCAGCCCGGTAAAAACATGGAAGCCGGCTCTGAATCTATTAGCAAAATGACCCGGGGGGCCGCCGTGAATAGTTACTATAAGGGGAAGTTTTGTCTCCTTTTTTAAGTTTCCCGGAATATAAAGAACACCCTCGATTTCCATCTTATCCTTGCTCTTCCAGCGTACTACTTTACAATCAGCCAACTGAATTTCTTCATTTATCCAGGGATTCGCTTCTGTCAAACGAATCGGTTATATTTCGCTCAGAGGAGAGACGTACAGGTCCGGGGGAGTGTTAAAATCGCTGTATGAATAAACCATCTTTGTCCTATCTTTCGAATAAGCGCGAGCCCGAAGGCTTCCCTTAATGTTGGTGACCGCTGTAATTTTTCCTGTTGCGATGTCAAGGCGATAAAGATTAAGATTAGTGCGGCGAGTTTCATTAAATAAAAGCTTTTCTCCATCTGGTGTCCAGGTAAGGCCCGACATATCTCCCTGATTTGGTTTTTTAAGCTTTCTTTTCTCGCCTGTTTCAGGATTCATGATCCAGAGATAACCGTGCGTCAGATCATTGCCCTTATCTGAGGGGGCATGAAAGACAAAAGTCTTGCCATCCGGAGCCCAGAGAATTCTTCCCTCCGGGGACTTATTATTAGTGAGCCGCACCAGCTTTGGATCTCTCACATCAATTAAATAGAGCTCTGACAGATAGAAGTAATTATCGGTTTCTTGTTTTGTTGCTGCGAATAGGATACGTTTTCCATCAGGTGAAATATCGAATTCGTTGATGATAAGTTCTTCATTAGTTAACCGCTTTTCTTTTTTTGTTGAAATATCAAATATCCAGAGGTTCTGCCAGTGTGCTTCTTCTCTCCCATTTGGTCCTTCAAAAATGAAAACAGCATCGTCTCCCAGATCATATTCCTTTTTCTCTTCTTCACCCAGGGGCTCTTCTGCTGTAAAAAATATTTTATTTGCATCAGGGGACCATTTATAAGACTCAACACTGTTCTTGTGATGGGTAAGCTGAAACGCTTCGCCGCCCTTGAGGGACATCATAAAAACCTGGCTGTTTGTATCAACTGTGCGCCTAAAAGAGAGATATTTTCCATCAGGGGAAAACTGAAATGAGCTGCCGCCCTCCTTACCAATAAATTGCTTAGCCTTACCCCCTATGGCCGGGACCATGAAATATTTTGTCGTCCTTTTGTTCTCTCCCCAATCCAGTTCCGATTTTGAAAAGAATACCCATTTTCCGTCTGGGGACATCTGTACGTTTCCCAGACGAACCATATTTAAGGCATCATCAACAGTCATGGGCCGGAGATTAGGTTCTTGAGCATAAATGGGAATAATAATTAAAAGTATGAGAAAAAAATGTAAGCAAAATTTTTTCATAAATACCTCCTCTCTCTATTTTATTTGTTTTCTGTTAAAAGCAGCAGTTTCCCGTTTAAGGCACCATTATATTCCCCGTTTTCTATACTAATATTTCCATTAACTATCACGTATTTAGTCCCAGTGCTGTACTGATGTGTATTAGGTGGTGTGGAGTTATCCCTGACTGTTTTAGGATCGAATATAACGATATCAGCTTTGTATCCTTTCACCAGCAGCCCCCTATCCTTTACCTGCAGGAAAGAGGCAGGAAGGGAAGTCATCTTCCTGATAGCACTCTCTAGGGTCAATACCTTATCTTCTCTTACGTACTTACGGAGTACTATGGTTTGACTGCCAAAAGCGCGGGGATGACCAATCCTGGATTTATCCGTCTCCTTTATGATAGGGGCTGCCCCCCCATCACTTGAAAACATCAACCAATCCTGTTTTATTGCGTATTTCATGTCGTCCTCTGACATGACTCCACAGGCAACATATAAGTCCGGTTCATCAATGACTAAATCTGCAGCAACATCAAATGGATCTCTTTTTTGTTCCTTGGCAATGTCCGATAGGATTTTTCCAATCAGATGCGTGTTTTTCTCGGCAATTGTAACCAAATAACTATCCCAACCCGCTAAGGCTACAGAACTAGGTCTATGAGGCTCCCCCTCGAGTACTGATTTCCTGATCT
>JAUWTR010000311.1 GCA_030614645.1 Candidatus Aminicenantota bacterium | reverse complement strand
TGAAGATCATTCATTTACGATGATAGTGGTTGTCAATTCTGAGATAACCTTTTACCGGCAGAAGACTCTGGCGGCCAAAACTGAAGTTCCTGATGCCCTGAAGCAGAAAACTGAAAATATACAGCAGGAGATCATTAATACTGCTAATTTCATTGAGGATAAGGAAGATCGAAAGATCAGTTCTTTAATAATCAGACTCGGGGTGTTGGGTTCGGATACAGAAATACTGCAAAAGCTTAAGGAAAATCTTGATATACCGATTCAAACTATTGAATCATCAGTTAAGTTGAAAATACCTTCTTTTGAGAAGAGGATTTTAGCCCCCTTGATAGGACAAGTACTATGAAGGCGCGAAAAAAAATATATTTAAACCTTGCCAGCCGTCCTCTAAAAAACCGGAGGCTTTTTTATTTCATTTTCGGTTTACTGGGAGGTGCAGCTCTGATTTTTTCCATTTACGGAGGAGTGGTTTATAGTAAATACAGGCTTGAATCTAAAAAGATAACTGCTGCTACTAATAGAATTGAAAATATAAAAATAAATATTCAGAGGATGGATAATAAATTTACTGATCAAATTGAAAAAGCTTCTTTGGAGAATCAAGGAGAAGTAGATATGATCAATAGTATTATATATAAGAAAAGTTTTTCCTGGGTCGAATTTTTATCCATTTTCGAAAGAACTCTTCCTGAAGCCTGTTATCTGGTATCTTTTGACCCGGAATTTATGGACGGCGCGAGCGTTTCAGTCAAAGTCAAAGTCGCTTCTCCTGATTTAGGCCGGCTTCTCACGCTGATCAATAATTTAAACACATTAAGATTTAGGAATATAAGATTAGTCAATGAGTCGAAAGCCGAAAACGGATTATTTATCTATGAGATGTCTTTAAACTATGAAAGAACTATTTGATCTTTTAAGAAAGAAAGAGCGAAAAGTGCTGGGAATTACAGTGCTTTTATTACTGGCGTCTTTAGTTTTTTATTCTTTTATTGGGTTGGGAGAAAAAAGAAGATATTTCCGCTTAAATGAATCATTTTCTGCTGGAGAAAAAAATATTCAGGATCTAAAGACCAGTCGGGATGAGAAAAAGCTCGAATGGAACAGGTGGAAGGAAGCCTCTTTTGATAGTAAGGATTTAAAGAATAATTATTTTTATAACAAGGAAGATATTATTCAGGATTTAAGGCAGGATTTGGAGAAGGTTTTTAGAAGAAATAGCATTCCATCTCCAGGGATAAAATATAATTATAATGGATTGAAAGCAGAAAAAATCAACAATATGACAGCAAGTTTTAATATCGAAGGTCATTATCAGTTGGTTCGAAAATTTATTTATGACTTGGAGAATTTCCAGAAATTTTTGGTCATAGAAAAAATTGATTTCAGTGATATAAATACAAACAGCGGAGTCCTGAAGATAAAATTAGCCGTTGCAGGATATTATTATGAGAAATAGATATTCATTATTTCAGGTTATTTGTTTTTTAATGGGCCTCTTGTTCTGGGAATGGACAGCATATGGGATTCCCCAGAAAGAAACCAATAAAGAGATTAAACACCAAAGCTTGGTTAGAAAAGACCTGTTGAGCAGAAAGATTGTAAAATTAAAACCGCCGGAGAGAAATATTTTCAAACCAGATAAGAGAAGAAGTCCTTCCGTAATGGGAGGAGACATTGGCCCCATACAGGGAATTCCGAATGAGGAACTTCCAATAGATGGAATAGATAGGAAAAAAGCCGCTTCCAATTCAATAAGCCTCAGATATATCGGATATGTCGGCTCTATGGAAAAAACCGTTGCGCGTGTTATTTTTGAGGGACAGGCTTTAGCGGTTAAAAAAGGCGATATGGTTTTAGACAATTTTAAAGTGTTAAATATCACCCGGAAAGAAATTGAATTTGCCGGGCGGGACTCTATTACACGGAAGGTTTCCTTAGAGGGGGAAGAGCGATGAAAAAGCCAGTATTTATTTGTATAATAGCGCTGACATTTTGGAGTTGTGCCACATTCAGCCAAAACTATAAGCTGGGCAATGAAGAGCTAATGGCAAAAAGGTGGGATAAAGCGATTGAATATTATGAGAAGGCCACCTTAGAAAACCCCAAAAATTCGGTTTATAGATTAGCTTTATTGCGGGCAAAGATGTCTGCCAGCTTGGTATATTTGGCGCACGCCCGTTCGCTTTCTGTAGATGGGAAAAAAGTTGAGGCGCTTGATGCATATAAGAAAGCACTGGCATATGATCCGTCCAATCGCCGGCTTGTAGAGGAAGCCCGCCGCCTGGCTGAAGGAAAGCCGGAGGAAAAAGAACCTGAGATTACCAGCATCGAACCGCCTATCAAACTTAAGACAGCCAGGGATAAGATAGACCTTAAGTTTCCCCAGGAAATTAGCCTGCGTTCCATATTTGAGGCCCTGGGAAAATATTCGGAGATAAATCTTATCTTTTATGAGAGTTTTCGAGATTTGCCTTTTTCCATCGACCTTTCCGGCTTGAATTTTGAACAAGCAGTCAATACTCTATGCATGGCTACTAAGAATTTTTTCAGAATAATCAATGATAAAACAATATTGATCATCCCGGACCTTCCCCAGAACCGCATGAAGTATGAACTGGTCGGGATAAAAACATTTTATTTATCCAATATAACGGCACAGGATATTCAGCAGCATATAATGCAGCAGCTCCGTTCCCTGACCAAAGTTCCGACAGTATCGATCAATAAAGAATTAAACTCCATAACCATCAGGGACACGCCGGATAAACTGGAGCTGGCCGGGAAATTGATCCGGCTTTGGGACAAGCCCAAAGGGGAAGTCATAGTCGACCTGGAGATAATGGAAGTATCGCGTCAAAAGATCAGGAAGTTAGGGCTGGATCTAACTAGTCGTTCTGTCGGGCTGCAGTATAATGATGAGAGTGTATCGGAATCAGGGGCTTTTAATCTTTCAGGGCTGGATTTTTCCAAAACAGAAAATTACCAGATAGCCTTCCCCTCCGCTCTGCTGGATTTTCTTGAGACTGAGGCAGATACAAAGATCATCGCTCAACCGCGACTGAGGGGAATGCATGGGGAAAAAATGGAATATATTGTCGGAGACGAGATCCCGATTCCCAGGACCACATTTTCTCCCATAGCCGCTGGAGGAGTAAGCTCTCAGCCGATCACCAATTTTGAATATAAAAATGTTGGGATAGAAGTCTATATAACCCCTTATATTCATGTTGAAGGAGAGGTTAC
>JAUWTR010000394.1 GCA_030614645.1 Candidatus Aminicenantota bacterium | reverse complement strand
GTCTCTTCCTTCCAGTTTATAAGCGAACTTGTTCATTTCCGAATTTGAGTAACAAAGCGCAGCAAATTCAAAAGTGATAAAACGTGCTTTATAGTTCAGATGAAATTCCCGAAGATATGAAAGCGGCTGGTTGAGATTCCATTTTTTATTATGTATGTAAAAAGCTGTCCAGACAACAGGAGGAATAAACGGATTATTCTTTACATTATTGGGATAAAAGCTGTTGTATCCGTTTATCCCACCGAAAAACATTCTTCCGTCACTGCTTTTAAAAAATGCCCCGGGATTGAATTTATTTGCCTGTATTCCATCATGTAAGCCGTAGTTTGTAATGGATCCGTTTTCTGGATCAAACTGTAGAAGCCCACGGTTGGAACTCACCCAAAGATTCCCGGTTTTGTCTTCCAGTATTCCATAAATGATGTCGCCCGGTAACCCTTCTTGTATGGTGTAGTATGTCCATTTTTCTTTCGCTCTATCATATCTGTTTATTCCCTGAAAAGTTCCTATCCAGATAATACTTGCGCTGTCTTCAAGGAATGAAGTTATATGATTATCGATAACAGTGTCTTTTTTGAAAGTTTTAGAATTGTTTAGATACCGAATAAACTTTCCTGTTTTTTTGTTCATCTTGTTCAGGCCCCACGCTGTTCCTACCCACAAGGCTCCTGAATGGTCTTCATAGATAGTAGTTATTCTAGATGAACTTAGCTTTGAAGTATCAGCAAGAGAGCTGAAATAATTAGCAAATCTACCTGTTTTTTTGTTGAATTTGTTTAGTCCGTTATATGTGCCGATCCACAAGATATCTTTGTCTTTTTTGTCATTATGAATAACGGTTATATTATTGTTGGATAGGCAGTTTTTTGCTCCTTTAATGTTTTTATAATGAGTGAAAAATCCGGTTGCGGGGTCAAACCTGTTAAGCCCTGTCTTGTTTGTACCCACCCATATTATCCCGTCTTCATCTTCAATAACAGCCTGAACACTGCCGGCGCTTATGCTTTTGTCATCAGCAGAATTATGAAAAAAATGATTGGTTAGGCCATTTTTTTCGTCTACTCTGTCTAAGCCTTCACTTGTTCCGATCCAAAGAAATCCTGAACTATCATAGCATATGGAACGGACATCGCTCTGGCGGATGCTTTGAGAATTGTGAGGATTGTGCTTGAAGTGATTAAATTTCACCTGGTTGTTAGGAGTTTTGTTTATTCCTCCTCTTAAAGTTGCCACCCACATGATGCCTGAAGAGTCTTGATATATGGAAGTTATATTATTATCACTTAGGGAATCCTGGTCATGTGGGTTATGTTTATATGCTACATATTTCTTGGTTTTTTTATCAAATATCCTTAATCCATCTCCAGATGTTCCAATCCACAATCTTCCAGCATTATCCTCCCAAACTGTTGTTATGTTTAAATTGCGAAGATCGTTTTCCTCAATTTCGTTTCCATAATAGGTGATAAATCCCCCTTTTTCCTCATCATACTTGTTTAATCCTTGATTTTTTACTCCTACCCAGATTGTTCCTTGTTTATCTTCATAAATCGACCAGATCGAATTGCCACTGATGCTGGAAGAGTCATCAGGATTATATTTGAAATTTTGGGATTTTTGAGTATACGGGTCAAATTTAAATAGTCCGGTCTTTTGTGTTCCGATCCAGATATTATTTTTACTGTCTATTAGCAGGTCCCAGATCGTATCAACATCCTGTCCTAAAGAAATCTTAGTAAATGTATTATTTTGTCTATGATACCGGCAGAGCCCGTTAAACCTGGTGCCTACATATAAATCGCCGTTCTTATCTTCTTGTAAAGAAAGGACGGTATTTCCGGTTAAGCTTTCTGCATTTTCAGGGTCATGTTTAAATTGGATAAACTCCTCGTTTTCTTTTACAAACCTGAAAAGCCCGTACCCGTTAGTCCCAAACCAGATATCTCCGGCACTATCCTCAAGCATAGGGAAAACAGAAACAAACCACAAAGATGATTTCTGGTTAGGGAGAGGGGGAGAATACAGTGTGAAATTGTATCCGTCGTACTTAGCTAATCCTATGCCTGTTCCAAACCACATGAAACCATCTCTATCCTGTAAAATACTGGATACGGCAGGAATTGATTCTTTGTTAAAGTCGGGAAGAATGTGTTCGAATCGGATATATCTTCCAACAGAGGAAAATATGAGAAGTGGGGCAAAAATAAATAAAAAGAGGAAAGCAAATTTTTTCATTTAGGTCATATAGGTATAGAAATCTCCTTTTTTTTGAACTTCAGACCTCATGAAATAGGGCAAAAAATGATGTTCTGTAATCAAGCATTATGCGGCCGGAACTGGCTATATTTCCTCTGCCAGCTCTCTATAACAACCATTGCCTCCAACAGAGTATCAAAGATCTCTCCGTTGAGCAACTCATCCCTAAATTTTCCTATGAATGACTTCACATATCCGTTCTCCCAAGGACTTCCGGGCTTAGTAGTTTCCCCGCACTGTCTCCTTG
>JAUWTR010000223.1 GCA_030614645.1 Candidatus Aminicenantota bacterium | reverse complement strand
GTGGTGCCAGGTATTCATCTGGGGATGGAGGGTTTTCTTCGTATCTGGATGGGAGCAAAGCATGAATTTTTAAGGGAAGGCCTGCGTCGTATTGGAGCAGAGGTCAGGGCGATGTAAGTAAACTAGGGGTCAGGTCTTGTTTTTTGCGCAAAAAACAAGACCTGACCCCCGAATTTGCTCCGCCGCCTGGAAAGAGAGGCGTATATGTTTAATTACAATGGCGAAGCTCATGGTTTGCGCAAACGTGTCAACCAGGAGGATTGGACCATACGCATGGCGGAATTCTTTAATTATCATTTAAAAGGCGCCCCTTTACCGGATTGGATGAAATCCGGAATTAAAGCCTGGGAAAAAGAAAAAAATGAAGTCAAATAAAAAGCTTGGTATCATCTTTATGCTTATTCTATGGATAGTAACGGCCTGGCTTCTCTATCCTCTTTTAGTGCTTGATTCTGTAGATATGGATAGTGCCAAGGAGTACTTTTACCGTTCAGCTATTGGTATAGCTATTATGATCATTCTGTTCGGTAAGACTGCCTTTGATCTCTTTTTCCCGCAGGTAGTGAGCAAAAAAGTGCCGCTCATTAATACGATCTTTCTTACTCTATATTCCATGCTTATAGCTGGGGGCATAATTTTTATAGTATCACGCATGATAGTGCTGTATATCAACAACCAGGAGGGTACAGGAATTTTGTTTTAACTCACATACAAAGCTCAGAGTTCAGATTTTTCTTTCTACTCATGTACGGATTATTGTGATTGACCAGAGCGTAAAAGATGCAACACATCCGGCAAAAGCAAGGTTTTCTATATTGGAAGGAATATTTTTTTCTTTTCTTTGTATATAGATATGGAGGTTAAAATGTCAAAAAAAACAATAATCGGGATTTTAATTTTAGGACTCTTTTTTGGAGCTGCTTTATTATCAGGAATGTCTTGGGCTACAGGTCATGTTTCTTTAAAGGGAATAGTAACGGATTCTCAAGGAAGTGTCCTGCCTGGGGTTAAGATCATAGCCACAAATACAGCCACTAATGTTCAATATGACACTGTAAGCGACATAAAGGGACGGTTCTTTTTTCAAGAGATTCCTGCCGGTTTTTATGATATCAAAGTGGGAATGGCAGGATTTAAGACAATACTCAGGAAAAGGATCTGTATTGTGGAGGCAAAGACCGTTACCTTGGAGTTTAAACTTAAAATGTTAGGCTTTATGGAGGATATTACTTTAGTAGCGCTTGAAGAAGTTAAAACCGGAATAAGTGGAGGAGTTGTAGGTGGAGTTAGAAAAAAACAGGCTTATTGGCAGCCTGTATCTCCGCATCCTTCCGCATATCCTCAGCATAATACTGAGGAATACGACCGTATATATGAGAATAGATACTTGGATGCTCTGAATAATCCGCTTTCGACTTTCTCTATTGATGTTGATACAGCCTCGTATGCGAATATTCGGCGTTTTATTAAAAACAATCAGTTCCCTCTAAAGGATGCTGTCCGTATTGAAGAGATGATAAATTATTTTAGTTATGATTATCTCCTTCCCAAAAAGAAGCATCCATTTTCCATCAATACGGAGATCTCTGCCTGCCCTTGGAATCAAGAGCATCACCTGGTCCATATAGGATTGCAGGGGAAGAAACTTGAGACCAAACAGCTTCCTCCCAGTAACCTGGTTTTTCTCCTAGATGTTTCAGGCTCCATGCAGTCACCCCATAAGCTTCCTTTGCTGCAGACAGCATTTAAACTGTTGGTAAGAGAGCTGGGAGAAAATGACAGGGTTTCTATTGTAGTCTATGCTGGGGCAGCCGGCCTGGTATTACCTTCGACTTCTACTCGTCAGAAGGATAAGATCATCGAAGCTATAGACAAACTTCGAGCGGGAGGTTCCACGGCTGGAGGAGCTGGCATTAAACTTGCCTACAAAGTGGCAGAGGATAACTTCATTGAAAATGGAAACAACCGCATAATATTAGCGACCGATGGTGATTTTAATATTGGTATCTCCAGCACTTCCGCCTTGGTGCGTTTGGTAGAGGAAAAGCGCAAAAAAGGAATATTTCTGACCACTCTCGGTTTTGGCATGGGAAATTACAAGGATGGCAGGATGGAGCAGTTAGCTGATAAAGGAAATGGAAATTATTACTATATTGACAATCTACTTGAAGCTAAAAAGGTATTTATCGATGATATGCGGGGGACCCTGTTTACAATTGCTAAAGATGTAAAGATCCAGATCGAGTTTAACCCTGCTAAAGTTAAGGCCTATAGACTTATAGGGTATGAAAATCGGATGTTAAAGAAAGAGGATTTTGCAGACGATACCAAGGATGCCGGCGAATTAGGAGCAGGCCACACCGTAACTGCACTTTATGAAATAATCCCCTACGGCTCTAAAGAGGAAATTCCGGGAATCGATGAACTAAAATACCAGGAAACCAAAATTAGTCCGCAAGCCTTTAAAAGTAAAGAGCTTATGACTGTAAAGCTGCGGTACAAGGAACCGGCCGGAGAGAAGAGCAAGTTGATAGAACATCCTCTGGTAGATAAACACGTTAAGCTGGATGCTGCTTCTGAAAATTTTAAATTCTCCGCTGCAGTTGCTGCGTTCGGTATGCTGCTTCGGGATTCGGATTTTAAAGGCGATTCGACTTTTGAGAGTGTCTTAAAGCTGGCCCGGGAAGGCAAAGGAAAAGATTTTCACGGCTATCGTGCAGAGTTCATCAAGCTTGTGGAAATGTGCAGCTTGTTAAAGGATATTAATAAATAATCCAGGTTAGTTGCGAGCTGGTATAGACACTGGTAAGTCCCTTCGAAAGACAGGGATTTCCCCCAGCGGGGAAATCCCTTCCTGTCCTCACAAAGCTCTCCTCGAGATTCTCTCGGGAAACCATGCCCGCGTTGTTCCGGATGGCTTTCTCCAGGATTTACCAGTGTCCATGCCAGCTCTTAGCCTGAATTATTCATAAAAAATGGCGAGAAAAGTTTAAACTTGGAATTTATTATAGATTTAGGTAAAATTATCAAGATTGCTATTTTAGAAGACAATAGGAGGTAAGAATATGAATGAGAAAAAGAATATTAAAAGACGGAATTTTATCAAACTTGGCATGACCGGCCTGGCTGGGATAGGCGCGGCTCCTGCGGTTTTAAAGGGAAAAGAGAAAGCTTCTGTTTATGCTCAAAAAAAAGACCGCAAGTTTATCTACCGCACTCTGGGCAAAACAGGCATAAAACTTCCTATTGTAAGTATGGGAGTGATGAATGCCGATAATCCCAACCTGGTAGCTGCTGCCCTGGATGCGGGGATTGTTCATTTGGATACAGCTTGGGGATATCAAAGGGGCAGGAATGAAGAAATGATAGGCAGTGTTATTAAAGGCCGGCCGCGTGATTCATATGTGATAGGCACTAAAGTGCCGGGAATGCCCCGGGAAAGAAAAACCGGTTACCTGACAACTGAAACTGACCCGAAAAATTTCCATAAACTTTTTGATGAAAGCCTGGAGCGTTTAGGTCTTGAATATGTAGATATACTTTATCTCCACAATATAAAACGGGGACAGGACGCCCAATTTGAACCCCTCCTAAAAGCGCTTGAGGAAGAAAAAAAGCGGGGAAGGGCAAAATTTATTGGGATTACCGCTCATACTCGCGAACCTGAGGTAATAAGAGCCGCTATAGAGACCAAGGTCTATGATGTGTTTTTAACCGGATACAATTTTAAAAAAGATTACCAGGAAGATCTTAAAGCAGCCGTGGCAGAAGCAGCCGAAGCCGGCTTGGGTATTGTAGCGATGAAGACCCAGGCTGGTGTTTTTTGGGATAAAGAAAAGATCGATCCCATTAATATGAAGGCTGCCTTAAAATGGGCGCTGAATGATCCTAATATTCACACTGCTATTCCCGGTTTTACCACCTTTGACCAGATGGAGCTTGACTTGTCTGTAATGGAAGACCTTACTTTAACCGCCCAGGAAATAAAAGACCTGCGCCTGGAAACCAAAACCGGAGGCCTTTACTGTCAGCAGTGCGAACAGTGTCTTCCTCAATGTAAACAAGGACTTCCGATCCCTGACCTGATGCGCAGCTACATGTATGCACATGGGTATAAAAACCTGCAAGCTGCACATGAACTTGTGACCTC
>JAUWTR010000095.1 GCA_030614645.1 Candidatus Aminicenantota bacterium | reverse complement strand
TTTTTTCGTAAACAACTATTCCCGAGTCAATACAACCCCTAAATCAGAGCTTCGCAATAATCTCGGGGGTAAGATCAAAGACCTTGAGACTGCTGACCTATCACTGCTATTTGAGGTAGGATACAAATTCCCGGAATCCTTTAAAGTTAAAGCAGATGACGGTATAACCGACATATACGGAGTCATGTACAAGCCCTATGACTTTGATGAAATTAAATTATACCCCATCATAGCCTATGTATATCCCGGGCCACAGACCGAAGCCGTAAGTAAATCATTCTCTGTGAGGATGGACAGGACCGACCGGATGGCTCAATTCGGATTTATTGTTATTACTTTGGGTAACCGCGGGGGGCATCCCAGCCGTTCAAAATGGTACCATAACTACGGGTACGGAAACCTGCGTGATTACTGGCTGGCCGACAATAAAGCAGCCATTGAACAGCTGGCTTACCGTCATCCATTCATCAACATCGACAGAGTCGGTATTTTCGGCCATTCCGGCGGAGGTTTTATGTCAACTGCAGCTTTGCTGGTCTATCCTGATTTTTTTAAAGTAGCGGTGTCATCCTCTGGCAACCATGAGAACAACATCTACAACCGCTGGTGGAGTGAAAAACATCACGGAGTCAAAGAAACAGTCGATGAAGAAGGAGAGATCAAATTTGAATATGACATTGAAAAAAACTCAGAAGTCGCAGATAACCTGAAAGGACACTTGCTGATCACTACTGGAGATATCGATAACAACGTCCACCCCGGAAACACAATATACCTTGCTAATGCCCTCATCCGCGCTAACAAACGGTTCGATTTCTTTCTCTTCCCGGGACAACGCCACGGATATGGTGATATGAATAAATATTTTTTCTGGCTGAGAGCTGATTATTTCTGCAAACACCTTATCGGTGATTATTCCCAAGACATAGATATGATTGAGCTAAACCGAGAGATAGAAATGAGCGGAGATAAGAAGAAATAATCAGTTTGCATTATTTGACAATGTAACAAGGAAGCAATTTTCTTCTAGTTTGGCTGCGGAGCCGAGGTATATCCAGTAGCTCTACCTTTTTACTATGACAAAACTATGACAAAATCTGTCATAAAAGTGTCATAATGGGCTAAAACCATACTAAAACATACTAAGTACATAAAGAATATTAATGTCTCCTAAATTACTGATTTTAAGGGGTTTTAAGGGGTGGAAAAATGGTACGCCTGGCCGGACTCGAACCGGCGACACATGGATTAGGAATCCATTGCTCTGTCCATACTGAGCTACAGGCGTACTTTACTATACAGCGAGTTTCTCGGCTGTAGTTTAGCAGAGAAAGCCGGTTAAACGCAATAGCAGGAAGAAATGGGGACAGGGTACTTTTTTTCAAAGCAAAAAAAGTACCCTGTCCCCATTTCTCCTACCTGGAAATTAAGCTTTTTAGGCGGGCAAGGATGGATTTTTTACTGACGCTCTCTTCTATATCCTGGGCGGAAAGCTCTTTTATCTTCTTTAAAAACTTCTGGTTTTTCTTATTCCTCCTGCTTACAAGGTCAGCCATCACCTCGGCCAGGGCCGGATTCCATTCCAGAAGGCGGGCAAAATCAACAGCATTTATTTCCAGCAGTTCAGAGTCAACATCAATAATTCCAGTTGCTGTCCTGGGCATACCTGTAAACAGCGACATCTCACCAAAAAGCCGGGATGGTTCCACCTTAAAATTCGAAGAATATTTTTTTCCTTTTTCCTCGTAGATTATCTCTCCATTTATCCTGCCGCTTATAACAATATAGCAACTTTCGCCTTTTTCTCCCTGCCGGCAAACTACTTCTCCTGGTGCAAATCGAAGGCAGCGCACAGTCCGGGCCAATGCGCGTACTTCATCTTCAGTAACCAGCAGCTCCCCTTCTTTTTCCCCTTCCTGATAGCGGAGGAAATTTGAGTTTAACAGACTATGAAAGAACCTTTCTTGTTTGTCCGCTATTTTGGTTATTCCTTGTTTAGGCTTGATTGACCCGACAACCTCCTGCAACTTATCACTGAGAGGAACAGGTATTTCAAGATTACGGCGTTTAAACTGGAACCATATATTTCTTCCTACATCCGCCATGATCTGATATTTATTGGCAAAATCACTTATCCAAAATTTCACCCTGTATGTAGTTCCCAAGTCTCCGTGCTCCAGTAAATGAGCTTCAGGAGCAGGGCGTTCAAGCACAGACGGAACATCAGCCGCAGCCTCACACAGGGCCGCAAACACCTCTGTCGGGGCAGAATTATAACCAGCCTTAACCGGAATAGTAATAGCGGTTTTTTTGTTTGGATAAGAAAAATTAGTGATCTTCTCAGATGCCATAGTATTGTTGGGAATAATTACAATATTGTATTCACGATTGAAAATCCTTGTTTCCCGCCAGTTAGTGTCTATCACTACTCCCTCTTCTGAAGCAACTTCGACCCAGTCACCTTTTCCAAATGACTTGGTAAAATGCAGAGAAAGGCCGGAGATGAGATTGCTCAACACTCCCTGTAAAGCCAGCCCAAGGATCATGGTAAGAAGCGCTGAAGTAGCCAGAAAAGGAGTTATATTAATGCTTAGAATCCCTTTTAATATAACAAACAAGGCGGACAGATAGAGGATAGCCATAGTGATCGTGTGCAGGACCCTGGGCATAGGGAACTGGACTTTACGCCTTGCATACCAGACATGTAGCAAAACATCAACCAGGCGGATGACAAAAACAGCAAGGAAAAACCAGAAAACCGCATTCAGGTATGGGTATATTTTTTCTCCCGTAAAAAGCGCTTCCCGTACTGAATTGATCTTCAGTCCCAAGGTAATGAGAAGAAAAACCAGTGGAAAAAATAAACGTTTCATTTTATCTGATCCCTTTTACCTGCGGCAAAAGTCCGGCTAAATTTTTCCCTGGCAGAAAGAATGATCCCGTCAATTTTTTGGTCATCATAATCAGGATTGAGGTGAGAAAGAAAAAGGCTTTTTACGCCAGCTTCGGCAGCCAGCTCAGTCCCTGCAAGCCAAGTGCTGTGTCCCCATCTTTTTTTATCTAAATAGTCTTCTGGAGTAAAGGTGGCGTCATACACTAGGATGTCTGCATCCCTGCAGAAAGCAGCCAATTCTTTATCTACACCTTTCTCAGGATGTTCGGTATCAGTGGAAAATACCAGGGTTTTTCCTCCAAATTTGAACCTATAAGCAAGACAGCCCTGGGGATGATGAAGTGGAAAAGAATCAATTTCGACACTACCAATACTGAAGGTCTCAGGCGGTACCTCATGAATTATTTTTTGAGAAGGAGTATCTTGAAAATCTATGGGAAAATATTTTTCTGCCATAAGGCCTCTTAAATACTTCTTTGTCTCCTTAAGAGGCAAGGGGGAATAAAAAGTTAACGTGGTATCCGATGAATATAATAGCGGGAAAAAGGGCAAGCCCATAATATGATCCAGGTGAAAATGGGTTAAAAGCAGATGGATATCATGAGGCTTACCTTTTTCTTCATTTTCAAGCTGCCTGCCCATCTCTATTATCCCGGTCCCAGCATCAATTACAATCCTTTCCTTTTGAGAAATATTCAAAGATGAACACATAGTGTTGCCGCTGTATTTAGTTTTTTTGGGGTCTGAAACAGGAGCTGTTCCTCTTGAGCCCCAGGAAATAAAGGGGATCTGTTCTTTTGTTGTATTTTTTCTCATTTAACCTTTAAATCCACAACTCCATCCCAATCATCCGGCGGAGGGGATTTCTCCAGTTTTCTGCACCGTTCAATATAGACATTTGTCAATTTATCATCTTTAAGTTTTTTAAACAAGGTCACAGCTTCTTCCCACTTACATGCTCTGTAAGATTCCAGCGCCCTTTGAAATATCTCGATCGATTTATACTTTTCTTCTGAGAGATATTTCAGCTCGTCCAGAATTTCATAAACGCGCACAGGATTTTTTTTACCGACTACCCGGATGATGTCGACTTCTCTGGCTGCAAGAACATCTTTGACTTGTTCGTAAGTAGTTTCTCCGGCAAGAATACTTATTCCATATTGTTTACAAGCTCCCTCCAACCGTGAGGCCAGATTTATAGTATCTCCAATGGCAGTATAATCAAAACGCCGCTGCGAACCCATATTTCCTACTACAGCCGGCCCTGAATTAATACCTATCCGAGCTGAGATCATATGCCCAAAGCGCTTCTGAAAACTGGGCTTTAATTTAGCCAATTTTTTCTGACAATCAAGGGCCGCCCGGCAGGCTCGTAGAGCATGGTCAGGAAAGTCCAGGGGAGCATTCCAAAACGAGATGATGGCATCACCCTCATATTTATCCAGAGTACCCCCCGATTCAAGAATGATATCGGTCATATCAGATAGATATTCATTTAGAAGATGCACCAACTCTTCAGGCGAAAGACCTTCGGATAGAGATGTAAAACCGGCAATATCAGAAAAGAAAGACGTAATTTCCCTCTTCTCCCCGCCAAGTTTAAGAAGAGAAGGGTCCTCTAAAACTCTCTCTATAACATGGGGGCTGAGGTAATGATGAAAAACCTTTTTGACAAAACGGCGCTGCTTGCCCTCAATATTATAATTAAGCATCACTGCAGCTATAAAACTTAATAATACGGCAAATTCAGGAATTACAAATTCAAACCAGTATCCGGACAAAAAAGCCGCCCAGGAAATCATTGCTGGAATAGCAATGCATAACAAGGCAAAGAAAACTACCAGCCAGATCCTTTGAATAATGGTAGTCCCAAAGCCTGTAAGCAATGAAATAAGAGCCAGTATAAGGATAAACACAGCAGTAGAGGGAAATCTTATATAATCGTTATTTATAAGGTTATCAATAGCAGTCGCTTGAATCTCAGTCCCGGGATAGACTGAGGAAAATGGGGTTGGTTTGAGGTCATAAATACCGGCTGCGCTGCTTCCTACAAGTACTATCTTATTATTAAAAGTATCCAAAGGGATCTGAGGCTGCTTCCCTGCTTCCATAAGAGCAAAGGAATTTATTACAGCAGCAGCAGAATAAGTAGTATAAGTTCCTGAAGGACCGTGAAAACGAATAACCATCTGGCCGGAATTATCCATCGGTGCAGGAGCATCCTGATACTTTCCTAAAAATCCGGCTACAGCTAAAGAAAGTGCCGGATAAATATCCTCTCCCAGCGAAAAATAGAGAGGAAGGCGGCGGTAGATCCCATCACTATCCGGTCTGGCCTGGACATTTCCTACCCCCAGACATGCATTTAGTAAACTTTCTATAGGTAGGGTGACCGACTTCATCGACAAAACATCATCTAAAGAGAACTCCCTGCCGGACAGGGAAAACCTTTTCATACTGGGTATTTGGCTCGAGGGAGTTCCTTTTTCCTCCCTGCTCAGGAACATCGGAAGGAAAATATTGCCGGCCTCAGCTAGGGCATCGGTAAACATACGGTCGTCTTCTACTCCATAGACTGAGCTTTCAGAAAAAATAAAATCAAAAAAGACAGCCCGGGCCCCGCCCTGCCGGCAGAATTTTATCAGCGGAATATACATCTGCCGCCACCAGGGCCATGAAATGCCCTGCTCCGCATATAAGTCCAGGCTGTTCTGATCGATTAAGATAAGAATGATCTCGCTATCAGCACGGGAAGAGTTGGAAAAAAGCTGCATGCGCCAATCCCAGGTTTTCCATTCCATAACCCGGAAAGCTTTAAAGTAGAATAATCCCAGTCCTATGGCAAAGACAGAAATGCCTACCAGCAAGCCACGGATACTCTTTCTATTCAGCATAGTATTGAAAATTCAAAGGAATGATCTCTATTCAGTCTCTATTTCAACGTACTTATTGCTTGGTTGAAGCGCGTGGTTCGTACTTTCTGTATCGACGGGATCGAGTTGAGTTTCCCGCTCTCTTTTTCAGCTTGCTTTAACCTGTCCTGCGGGGACGGATGAGTCCTATACCAGCCCTTATCCGAGCCTTCACCTGCTTCATCGCTCATAGTCTTCAGGAAATCCAGAAGACCTCCTGGAGCATAACCAGTTTTTGCCGCAAACCTAATTCCCAGCCTGTCTGCTTCATATTCGTATTTCCGGTCATATCCCCTTTCGATCAATTTTTCAGCGATATCTCCCAGTACATTTTCGAAGAGCTCGGTCAACTGAGATAATTCCTGTGGCCCGTATTTTTTTCCAACCTCTTGCCCGATAATCTTAAAAGCATCGATCAGCCGGGATTTTTTTATTGACCGAAGCCCGTGTTTGGCACTGACATGCCCGACCTCATGCGCAAGAATACAGCCTAACATCTCCTCATTTTTACATCTTTTTAAAAGCCCTTTAGTAACAAAAACAAAACCTCCCGGGGCAGCTAAAGCATTGACTTCGCTGGAGTCCAGGATAAGAAAGTGGTAACCTGCAAATGTCTCTGGGCGGTCACTGTAAATAGTGACAGCATTCCCAACCTGGTTGACATATGCAGTAAGCTTACTGTTTTGGTATACTTTATATTTAGAGAGAATGAGCGCAGAAACCGCTCTCCCGATATAATACTCTTCCTCTTCTGTGATCTCTGAAAAACTCTTACGTAGAGCTTTTGTAGTCTTCACAATCGCGTCTGCATCGGATTGAGTGATTTTTAGGGAGCCCAACTTTTCCTGAATTGCAGCGCAGCCGGCAAATAATAAGGCAGCCACTGTAAAACTTATTACCCATTTTAGATAATTTCCTGCTCTCATTGTCCACCTCCGAATTCTCCAAGTTTTCCTTTTTCAAGGA